>NZ_BAAAYN010000044.1:300000-409220 GCF_039536245.1 Cryptosporangium minutisporangium
CGACTCGGCGGCCTTGCGGAACGCTTCCATGGGTTCTCCCTATTCAACTTTTTGACTATGCGGCCGAGGGTATGAGCAGGAGCGGTCCCCTGTCCATAGTCGCTTTGTTGACTAAGATTCACGCATGGCACTGCGGGATGCGGTCATGGCCGCACTGCTCGGCGGCGAAGCGTCGGGCTACGACTTGGCCAAGGTGTTCGACGCTTCGGTGGCCAACTTCTGGCTGGCGACACCGCAGCAGCTCTATCGCGAGCTCGACCGGATGGAGGCCGACGGGCTCGTCCGCGCGCGCGTCGTCGAGCAGGAGCGACGTCCGAACAAGCGCCTGTTCTCCCTCACCGAGGCTGGGCTGGAAGCGCTGCACCGCTTCACCACCGAACCGGCCAGGCCCGGCGTGATCCGCGACGACCTCCTGGTGAAGGTCGCGGCCGTGGACGCCGGGGACAGCGCCGCCGTCCAGGAGGCGATCCGCGAGCGTCTGACGTGGGCGGAGGCGAAGGTGGCGTTCTACGAGCGGCAGCGCACCCGGCTGCTGGACGGCCGCTTCGAGGACGAGTTCCTCGCCGAGGCCGAACGCGTGGGGCCGTACCTGACGCTCATGCGCGGGCTGTCGTTCGAGCGGGAGAACGTGCGCTGGTGCGAGCGCGCCCTCACCGTCCTCGAGCGTCGAGTTGCGCCACGATGACGGAGAAATCAATACGACGTATGGGCGTCTTTCTGGCCATACTGGATCGATGAATGACGAACGGGAGCTCTGGGAAGTGCGGGTGGGCTTCGTCGCCACCGAGCAGCAGGCCGAGCAGCTGAAGGAGCAGATCGCGCGGCTGCTCTGCCCGGAGCCCGACCACGCGCCGCCGTGCCGGCTGCCCTGGCAGATCGTGCTGTCGCGCCCGGACGACACAGAGGTCTACGAGTCCGTGCTCATCCAGGACCGCATCGAACACCGAGCCTGAAAGTCGAACCAGTAGCGCTCACTCCCGGTAGAGGTAGCTGATCGCGCCGCTGCGCTGGGCTTCCAGAGCGGCGTCCAGCCGGGCCGAGACCAGCGGGAGCAATCGTCGCCGGGCCTCCTCCGGCTCGCAGAACCGGTAGGCGGTGACCTCGCCGTCCACCAGGCGGATGTCGGCGGCCTGATCCCCGGTGAGCGTTCCGCCGTCGAACACGAACGCGAGGATGTCGTCCCAAGGCTCGTGCGGCGGAATCCAGTCGACGACGAGCAGCTGCCCCGGCGTCCGGTCGAGCCCTAATTCCTCTCGCAGCTCCCGGGCCGCGGCGAGGTGTGGCGCCTCGTTGACCTCCACCATGCCGCCGGGGAGGTCCCAACCGAGCTTGTAGTGCGGATCGACGAGCAGGATCCGCCCCGCCTCGTCGCGGATCACCAGGTCGGCGGTGACGCGCTTCCGAGGCAGTCGGACCACACCCTCGCCGAGATAGGACTGCCACTCCAGAGCCGTCGGCTCGGCCTCCACGTTCACGCTCCCCGGTTACGGCCGTCACGCCGAGGCCCAGCGTAGGGCCGGTCAGCGACCGGCTTTGCGAGCGCGGTACGCCGCCACGTTCGTGCGATTTCCGCAGCCACCGTCGCAGAACCGCCGCGACCGGTTCTTGGAGAGGTCGACCAGGACGTCGTCGCAGTCGTCCGCGGCGCAGACCCGCAGGCGCCCCAGCTCGTCCATGCGGACGACGTCCACCATCGCCATCGCGGTCTCGACCAGGATCCGGACCGCCAGGTCGGCCTCGGCCGAGATCGCGTGCAGGTGATAGTCCCAGGTGTCGTGCCGGACCAGCTGCGGAAGCGCGCCGGTCTCCCGCAGCATCGCGTTCGTCTCGGCGACGACCTCGTCACGGTCGGCGTGCCAGAGCCGCTCCAGTCGCGGCCGCACCGCCCGCACGGCCTCGAACTCCGCCTGGTCACCGGCGATCCGGCCGGAGTAACTCCAGCGTTCGACGAACGCGACGACGTCGGCCGGACCTGCGAGAGCGTCCGGGGTCGGGTGTGCGGTGTTCACCAGCTCGGCGGCCGCGACGAGGGCCGCCTCGGTGTCATGAGCAAAAAGCACCTTGACTCCTTACCGAAGGGCTCCTAGGTTCGGGTCATGAGTGTAACGAGGATTGCCTCTTACGCCGACCGGCGCCGTGGTGTCGTGGGTCTCGGCCTCGCGCTGGTCTCCGCCGTCGCGTTCGGCACGGCCGGCAGCTTCGGCGGCGCGCTGATGTCGTCCGGCTGGACGTCCGGCGCGGTGGTGACCACCCGCATCTCGCTCGCCGCGCTGATCCTGACCGGACCGGCGCTGTTCGCGCTGCGCGGCCGATGGCGGGCGCTGCGGTCGAGCCTGGGTGTCGTCGCGCTCTACGGTGCGGTCGCGGTCGCCGGCTGCCAGCTGTTCTTCTTCAATGCGGTGCAGCGACTCGACGTCGGCGTCGCGCTCTTGCTGGAGTACATGGGCATCGTGCTCGTGGTGTTCTGGATGTGGGTTCGCCACCGTCGGCGTCCGCGCTGGTTGACGCTGCTGGGCGTGGTCGCGGCGGTACTGGGGCTGGTGCTCGTGCTCGATCCGTCCGGGGGCCTGGACGCCGTCGGTGTGATCTGGGGTCTGCTCGCCGGCACCGGGCTGGCCGTGTACTTCGTGCTCTCGGCCCGGCAGGACGACGCGGTGCCGCCGCTCGTCGTCGCCTGGGGCGGCATGGTCGTCGGCGCGCTGACACTTGGCGCGTTCGCGCTGTTCGGCGCGTTGCCGGTGCACGCGGCGACCACCGATGTCGAGCTGTTCGGGCGAAACATGAGCTGGCTGGTGCCGGTGCTGGGGCTGTCGGTCGTCGCGGCCGCGATCGCCTACACGGCCGGCGTGGGCGCGGCCCGGCTGCTCGGTGCGACCGTGGCGTCGTTCGTCGGGCTGACCGAGGTGCTGTTCGCGGTCCTGTTCGCCGCGCTGTCGGTCGGCCAGGTCCCCGGCGCGCTGCAGTTGGTCGGTGGGTTGGTCGTGCTGGTCGGCGTCGCCCTGGTCCGAGCGACCGAAAGCAGCCCGACCGAAGGTGGGGAAGCCGCTGCGGTTCCGCCCGCGGCCGACGCGGCTCCGCCGGCAAAAATCGGGGTCTGAGGGACTGAAATGTCGGAGCCGGGTGGTACACCGAAGGCATGACTACGGTCGTGGAGGCCTTCGCCAGCGTTGCCGCCCAGGTCGTGGAGCGGTTCGTCGGGCGGAACGGACGGGTACGCGGTTCGGCCGTCGTCCACGCCGTGCACCCCGAACGCTGGCTGGGGGAGATCCGGGTTCCGGCGCCGGCGTGCCGGGTGGGTGTGGCCGGGTTCGAGCTCGACGCGCTGGTACCGACCGACGATCCGGTGACGTGCGCCCGGTGCTTGCAGAGCGGGCAGCACAGCACCGTCAACAGCGCGGGCCCGCGCCAGCTCGCGCTCTGGGAGGCCGAGAACCCGTGACCTCACGGCGGCGGTAGCCGGCAGAGGCGGTGGAGCGTGGCCAGGCCCGCGGGGGTGCCCGGCCAGTGGCGGGCCAACGCGTCGGGGCCGGCCGCTCGCGCCACCGAGCGCAGCGCCAACGCCACGACGACCGCGTCGTCGGCGTACCCGATCACCGGGAGGAAGTCGGGAACGAGGTCGATCGGCAGCAGCAGGTAACCCAGCAGCAGCGCGAGCCGCACGCGGACACCCCGGCCCAGCGTGCGGTCGGCCGCCAGCCGCCGCAGCAGCCGGAGGACGTCCGGCAGCAGGCGCATCGTCTCCCGCAGCGTCACCGGATCGCCGCGTCGGCTCGCGATCCAGAGCGCGCCGACCAGCAGCAGCCAGACGAGCAGCAGCCCACCGGCCACGCCGAGAAGAACGCGCATCAGGATCTGGCTGCCCGAGTTCGGTCCACGGCGGCGTCGAAGCCGCTCACCATGTCGGCGTCCCAGGACGAGGCGTCCAGCCACAGGCCGGGGATCAGGATGACGTCCATGCCCCGAGATCCTTACGCAAATGAACCAGGTCCACACCGGGGCGGAGTGCGGTGCGGTGTGTTTCGACGTAACCGTGCCGGATGTAGAGGCGGAGGTTGCCCTCGCTGAGATGTCCGGTGAACAGCGCCGCGGCGGCCACACCGGACGCCTGCTCGATCGCGTCCAGCAGGCGCGAACCGACGCCGCGGCCCTGCTGGTCCGGCGCGACCGTGAGGCGACCGACGTGGACGGTGCCGTCCTCCACCCGGGCGCGTACCGCACCGACGATGCGGTGACCGGCGACCGCCTTGAGCGCCAGTGACCCGGCGAGCTCGGATTCCAGCTCCGCCAGCGTCTGGACGAGCGGCGGCAGGTTCGGGTCGCCGTAGAGGCGTGCCTCGGTGACGTACGCCGCGCGCTGCAGCGTGAGCAGCTCCCCGGCGTCCGCGGCGGCGACCGGGAGGATGTCGATCATGCGTCTGCCTTCGGGGGGCGGAGTGTGGTGGCGAGCAAGCCGGCGACGGCGAGGAGCACGGCGACGCTGATCAGCGCGCGCCGGAGCGACTCGTGGTCGCCGAAGAAGCCGATCAGGGGCGGTCCGGCGAGGAAACCGCAGTAGCCGATCGAGCCGATGACGCTCACTCGTCGGGCGGCCAGGCGAGGCTCGTCGGCACCGGCGCTCATGCCGACCGGGAAGCCCAGCGACGTCCCGATGCCCCAGAGCAGTACCCCGACGAACGCGACCGGGGCGACCGGACCGGCCACGAAGAGGAGAACGCCGACCACCGCCACCACCGCCAGCGTGCGCACCACCGGCACCCGGCCGTACCGGTCGAGAAGGCCGGGGCCGATCCAGCGGGCAGCGGTCATCGCCGCGAGGAACGTCGCGAACGCCAGCGTCCCGATCGTGTCCGATGTCGAGTACCCGTCGATCATCGTGATGCCGATCCAGTCGTTGCCCGCTCCCTCGGCGAACGCGAACGCCAGCACGGCCGCGCCGATCAGCAGAGTGCGCGGTTCCCGCCAGGCGTCGATGGCCCGTCCGGCCACGGGCTCCTCGTCGGCGTCCACGTCCGGTACGAACGCCCGGACGCCGACCGGGACGACGATCCCGACCAGCACGGCGACGACGCTCAGGTGGACGACGACCGGAACGCCCGCGGCGACGACCACCGTGCTGACCAGCGCGCCCGCCACGGTGCCTGCGCTCCACCCGGCGTGGAACCGGGGCATGATCGACCGGCCGGCCAACCGCTCGGCGACCGCGGCCTGAACGTTCATCCCGACGTCCCAGATGCCGTTCGCGAAGCCCACCAGGAACAGCCCGACCACTACCGGCGCGACGCCGGCGAGCTGACCGAACGCGATCGCCAGCAGCCCCACGGTGGTGAGCAGCGCCATCGCGGCCACGGTCCGGCGCGACGTGAAGCGGGAGACCACCCAGCCGGCGAGCGGAAGTGCGACGACCGAACCGAAAGCCAGGCAGAGCAGCACCAGCCCGAGGCGCGAGGCGTCCAGATCGAGGCGGTCGCGGACCTGCGGAATCCGTGCCGCCCAGCTCGCCATGATGAAGCCGGAGACGGCGAAGGCGAGGTAGGTGGCGCGAACGGCCCCGGTGACTTCCGCCTGGCGAACGTCCCGGTCAACCGCCATGCGGAACGTCTCCGGATCCCGCCGGGAGTTTTCGCTGGCCCGGCAGGGCGGTGGGCTCGGCGTACTCGTCGAGCCGCTCGGCGACCATCTGTCCGAACAACCCGCTGAGGCGGCCGCACTCCCGGCACTGGAAGTTGGCGTCCATCTGGTGGCTGCCGCAGTGATCGCAGCGTCCGTGATCGCGTGGGTCGTGGTAGGCCCGCAACGCCTCGGCCAGTGCGCGCGCGACCGGTGCGCGCACGGTCAGACGTACGCCGTTGACGTCGAGTTCGGTGTGGATCGGCGCATCCGGCTCGTACCTGTCGGTCCGGGCGACGAATTCGACCAGTGCGGTCAGGACGTCATCGGAAGCGGGCATATTCACACCTAACCAGGTTCACTCATCGCTCGGCACACGGCGGAAGTCTCACCCGGCCGCCGTCCGGGCCCGGAGCGCAGCGACGAACCAGGTCAGCGCGGGGCCGACGGGGTCAGGTGGTGACCATCCGTTCACCACCGAGAGCAGCTGCTCGTACCGCTCCCGGTGCGGGTCGTTTGCGATCTCCAGCCGAGCGAGCAGGCGTTTCCGCAGGTGCGGGCTGTCCGGCTCACCGGTGACACCGGCGTACGCGGTCACCACCGCGGCGACCAGCTCGTCGGCGGCGGACGAGGCGGGCGGGATCGCGGTGGCGGTGGGCGGCAGGTGGTCCCGGACGACGGCGACGGCCTCCGGGCGGGGAAGCGTGCCTGGTGCGCGGTCCTGGGCGTGACGCCCGGCCAGCCGGCGCATCCGCTCCCGGAACTCGGGGTCCTGGACCAGGCCGACGAGCTCGACCCAGGCGTCGACCTGGGCCGGAGTGGGCCCGTCCGGCAGCTCCGGGGTCAGCGAGCGACGAATCCCGACGAAAGCCGGGTCGGCGTCGTCCAGCCCGTCGAACGTCGCGGCGAGGAAGTCGTCGACCAGGCGACGCCGTTCGTCCTCGGACAGTGCGGCGAGTCGGTGCACCAGGCTCATCTCCTCGGTGGTGGGCCCGTGCTTCGCGATCGCGACGAGCAGGGCGCGGCGGAAGCGCAGCGTGCGGATCTGGACGTCGAGTGCCTCGGCGTGCGCGGTCGCGACGTCGGCCAGCGTGATCTCGCGGTCGAGGATTTGGCGGATCGTGGCCAGGTCGACGCCGAGGTCGCGGAGGCTGCGCACCAGGTCGAGGCGGGCGGCGGCGTCCTCGTCGTAGACGCGGTGGCCGGCGGCGTTCCGGCTGGACGGTGGCACGACGCCGCGATCGGCGTAGAAGCGGATGGCCTTCACCGTGAGCCCGGTGCGCCGGGCCAGGTCGCCGATCGAGTAGAGCTCCACGAGCCGTAGCCTCGCGCCTCCCCTCGGGGGAGGCGCAAGCTAGCCGGCCTAGCGCCGCACGATCGCTCCGATCAGCAGTGCCGCGCCCGCACCGGCGAGCACGACGCCCCAGCGGTCGTGCGCGGCGGCCCAGGCCGGATCGGTGACCCCGACGAACAGCGCCACGCCCCGCGGGAGCAGCGCCGCCGCACCGACGACCACCAGCAGGGCCGGAGCGGTGATCGCGCTGGCCACCCCACGCTCGGCCAGCCGGTACCCGGCCACCGCGAGCGCGAGCGCGAGGACGATGATCGTCGCCGCCTCGAGCGTCGTGCCGGGCAGGAGCAGCAGATCTCCGACGCCCTCCTCGGCGCCGGTCAGCACGATCGTCAGTGCCACGACCCACCAGACGGCGGCGACGCCGAGCGCGAGCCCTACCCGGAGTGCGGTGGTCACCCAGGCCGGTCCGGGAACCACCAGGGTCGTGGGTTTCGACGGGTCGTCGAGCAGGAACACCGCACCGATACCCGCGCAGACGGCGGCCAGCCGGAGTTGCAGCGTGAGCGATTCGGGGTCGAGCGCGGTGTTCAGCGCGGCCGGCACGGCGAGCAGGAGGAGCCCGGCAGCCGCCGCGAGGAGGAACGGTCCGGTGCGGGCGGCGCGGACGGTCGGCCACGCTGCGGCCAGCGCGAACCTCAGCACTGCATCCGCTCCGCGGCCGGGAGCTGCGGGGCGGCCGGGACACCGACGAGCGCGGCGAACCGATTCGCGTCGGTCCCGGGCGCGATCAGCTCGTCCCAGTGCTGCCGCACCACCTTCGGCGCGTCCGGCTTGTCGAGCAGCGCGAGCCCGGCGGCGGCGTCCGCATCCGGGACGCTGAGCATCGAGAAGCCGCTGGAGTCACCGAGCACCAGTGAGTTCCAGCTGGTCTCGTCCAACTCGCGCAGTCCGTCGGCGGTTCGCTCCGATGCCTGGCCGACCAGCCAGATCAGCAGCGCGCCTCGAGACCCGCACACCGGAAGCCCGCTCCGCCAGGACCCGCCGGTGATCAGCCGATAGGCGACCGCGCCGGCGAACACCGCCGCCGCCTTGTCGTCGCCCCACTGGGTGCCGACCGGAACGGCCTCCGGCGTGCCCGCGGCGACGTTCGCCTGCTCGACGGCCTCGGCGCGGGCCACGTCTTCCTCGTGCGTAACCACCGTGCCGTCCTCCGGATAGCCGACCGCCAGAACCCGCTGCCGGACGGCGAGTGGCGGGCCGGCCACCTCCGGCACCGCCCTGCGGACGCTCCGGAGCACGGCGTCCCAGTCCTCGATCCACGGCGCGAAGTCGTCGAATGCGCAGTACCGCACGTCCGAGACGGTTCGGCAGGTCTGTACCGACGCCGGGTCGTTGGTCGCCGCGAGTCGTGCCTCGCGTACCGACGGGTCGGTGCGGAACTGCGTGGCCGCGCCTCCGGCCAGCACGATCAGTGTCAGGGCCCCCGCCACCCACATCCGACGCGCACCGGATCGCACCAGCGCGAGCAAGGCGAGCGCCCCGATCAACCCCACCAGGTACAGCAGGTGTCGTCCGGCCGGCCGCTCCAGCAGCTCGAACGGAACCGGCATCGGGAACTCCGGCGAGATGATCGGTAGCAACAGTCGCCACCGCACTTCGGACGCTGCGCCGACCGGAGCGATGAACGCACACGACGTGAGCACCAGCGCCACCAGCGGTGCCACCACGGCCGAGCGGACGATCCGCGCGAGCAGCACACCCACCGTGCCGAGCAGCGCGACGACCGCCGGGCCGGTGAGCAGGTCGGCCCAGTTCACCACCCCGGCGGCGCCCGGGAGAGCGGCGAGCACGCCCGCGCGCACCGCCACCAGGACGACGGCCAACCCGGTCGGCGCGAGTACCGCCACCAGCAGTGCTCCGGTCCGCCACGACTGCGGCAGCACGAGCACGTCGAACAGCGCGTCGGCGCGGTGCCGGTGCGCGCGTAACGCGGCGAAGTTGGCCGCGACGAGTGCTCCGTTACCCAGCACCAGCAGCGAGAGGAACTGCACCGTCACGGCGTCCTCGTGCAGCACCGGGTAGCGGTTGATCGATCCGCTCACCCATCCGTATATCCACGGTGCGAGGAACAGCACCGCCGCCACGATGGTGATCGGCGACCGCAGCAGCTTGACGGCCTCGACCCGGGCCAGCGCCCGCAGGGCCCGGCTCCGATCCGGCGTCACGTCCTGGGACGGCGGTGTCAGCACCGCGGTCATCGGGCACCGGCCGCGGCCAGGTCCACCAGCGTCAGGTAACCGTCCTCCAACGTCGGGTCGATCAGCTCTGCCCCGGGCGGCGGATCGCCGACGTGCCGGAACAGGCCCGTGCCGGTCCGCCAGGACACCAGCGCGTTCGGCTCCCGCTCGCTGCTCGTCCAGACCCGGCCGCTGGCGAGCGCGGTCAGGTCGGCCGGCGAGCCGCTGAACCGCACCCCGCCGTGGTCCAGGACGATCACCTCGCGGCAGAGCGAGGTGACGTCCTCGGTCTGATGAGTGGAGAGCAGGACCGTGCGTTCCTCGGCGATCTCGGCGACGAGTTCCCGGAAGCGCATGCGCTGTTCCGGGTCGAGGCCGACGGTCGGCTCGTCGAGGATGAGGACGTCCGGATCGCCGACCAGCGCCGCCGCCAGGGCGACTCGCTGGCGGGAGCCGCCGGAGAGCGTCCGGATCCGATCACCGCGCCGGTCGCTCAGGCCGACTGCGTCCAGCGCACGCCGAACCTCGGCGTGCCTGCTCCGCCGGTCGGTCAGCTCCTTGAGGATCGCGACGTAGTCGACGAACTCGAACGCGGTGAACGAGCGGTGGAACCCGGGATCCTGCGGCAGGTATCCGATCCGACGCCGGGCGGCCAGCCGGCCGGAGCCGGTCAGCGGGTCGTGCCCGAAGATCCGCAGGTTCCCCGAGTCCGGGGTCACCGCGGTCGCGACGATCCGCAGCAACGTCGTCTTGCCTGCTCCGTTCGGACCGAGCAGACCGGTCACGCCGGTGCCCAGGGTGAACGAGACGTCGTCGAGCGCCACCGTCCGTCCGTAGCGGAGCGAGAGACCGGTCGCACGGACGGCGAAATCGGTCGACGTGGTCATCGAGGCCTCCAGGCGGTCGGACGGGTGCGGTCGAACGCGGCGATCTGGTGCCGCAGGGCTATCGCCGCGACGAGGGCGGCTGCGGCGATGGCGGACTGTCCGGCCACCGAGTACGGCGCCGAGGACGTGGAGTGCAGTGCGTCGGTGCTGAAGACCACGCCGAACCAGCCGAGCCCGACCACCGCGGCGGCCGGTACCGAGCCGAGGCGCGGCGTCAGGAGCAGCGTCACGATGGTCAGGGCCAGCGACGGCAGGAACCAGCCGACGATCCGGAGGCCGTACTCGGCCATCGTCAGGCTGGCGGCGGCCGCCAGGACGGTGTTGGCCGAGAGCACGGCCGCGCAGCGGAGAAGGAGCAGGCGGAACGTGGAGAACGGGGCGACGACCGTGGTCTCGTAGGTCGGGTCGATGCCCGGCCCGAACGAGACAGCGACGCCGATCAGCGGCAGCAGCGGTGTCAGCGCGAGGAATACGACCGGATCGACGTACTGGGCCAGCAGGGCGGCGAGTGTGAGCGTCACGGCGACCGCGGTGAGCCAGGACCCCCGCAGCGCCGGGGTCGCCGCGAGCAGTCGCCCGGTGTACTCCGGGACGCCGCACGCGACCAGCAACCGCTCGATCGCCCCGGGCCGCGGTGCGTCCAGTTCGGCGTCGAGCCGCTCCCAACCGGCGTCGACCACGGTCGGTCCGGCGACGGCGCTCAGTTCGTCCCGGCAGGTTGCGCACGCCGCGACGTGCGCCTCCACCGACCACAGGGCGGGCACCGGCAGGGTGCCTGCGGCGTACCCGGCCAGGTCGGCTTGCGATACGTGCCACCGTGAGTTCATGCCAGCTCCTGGCGCAGCTGCCGGCGGGCTCGCATCGCCCGCGTCTTGACGGTTCCGGGTGGGATGCCGAGCAGGACCGCGGCCTCGCGGGTGGTCAGCCCGTCGAGCACGGTGGCCTGCAGGACGGCGCGTAACTCCGGTGAGAGCCGCGCGAGCGCCCCCGCGAGATCGCCGTGCTGGACGCCGCGCAGCACGACGTCCTCGGCGGAGGGTTCCGGGCCGCCGCGGAACCGGGTCATCAGCTGGCGCAGGCGCTCCTTGGCGCTCTGCCTGCGCAGGGCGTCGACCAGGCGACGGGAGCCGATCCGCCACAGCCATCCGGTGACGTCACCCTGCTCGCGGTAGCGCGCGGCGCCGCCCCGCCAAATACCCAGGAACGTCTCCTGGACGACGTCGTCGACCACCGCGTGGTCGTCGCACCGGTGCCGCAGGCGCAGCACGAGCCAGCCGGCGTGGCGGCGGTAGAACGCCTCGAACGCGGCGCGCTCACCGGCCGCTGCCCGCGCCAGCAGCTCGGCGTCGCTCGGCGAAGTGTCCACACCCCAACATCGCACTCACCCGACCGAACGGTTCACGGCTTCGCGAGGCAGCCACCGCCCCGAAGGCGCGACAACCATCCCGCGCGTCGGGCTCAGGCGAGGTTGAACCTCTTGGCGAACGCCGACAGTTGCTCGGTCGTCTCCGCACCCACGACCAACCGGGTGACACCCTGCGCGGCGTACGCCTCGACTTGAGCCGGCTCCAGGTCGATCGAGCCCCACCGGGTGTACTCCAGCGCGTCCGGGTCACGCCCGGCACCCCGAGCCTCCGCCCGCGCCAGCTCCAGCTGTTCGACGCGCTCCTGCGGTGTCAGCGCACCGCCCGGGAAGTAGCCGTTGCCCCGGCGGCCGGCACGCCGGGCGGCGGCCCGGCTGGATCCACCGACGTGGATCGGCAGCTCGGCGACTCCGTAGGGCTTCGGGAAGCTGCAGATGTTCTCGAATCCGAAGAATTCGCCGTGGTGACTGACGCCGTGTTCGTCACCACGCCAGAGCAGCCGGAGAACGTCGATCGCCTCGTCGGCTCGGCGGCCCCGACTCGAGAAGTCGACGCCGACCGCCGCGGCCTCGCCCGGCAGCGTGCCGACCCCGACCGTCAGCAGCCGCATCCGCCCCCGCGACAGCGCGTCGATCGTCGCGAGCCGTTTCGCCAGCACCACGGGGTGCCGGTACGGCAGCAGCAGCACCGCGGTACCCAACAGGATCCGTTCGGTGGACGCCGCGACGAAGCTCAAACAGTCGAGCGGGTCGGCGTAGGGCAGCGCCGGCGGGAAATCGAACGGCCCGAGCTTCGCGCCCGGATAGAGGACGAGGTGCTCGTTGACGAAGAACGACTCGAAGCCACACGCTTCGGCGTGCCGGGCGAAGCCGACGAGCCGATCCGGATCCATCCCGGCGGTGGCGGTGCTGTAACTGACGCCGAATTCCACCTGGCGGACGCTAGGGGTTGACGTCGACGTCAACGCAACGTTTGGGGCGTCGGGACGGGCGGAACGCACGAGCCATGAGCTATCCGATCCTGCGACAGACGGTGTTGGACTGCGAGGACACCCGGGAGCTGGCCGAGTTCTACCGGCAGTTGCTCGGCTTGGAGTACCGGCCAGGGGACGAGCCGGAGAACGGCGACAAGGACTGGCTCGTGCTCCGCAATCCGGGCGGGGCTCAGCTCGCGTTCCAGCAGGTCGAGAAACTCCCCAGAGCGACCTGGCCGGAGGGCCAGCACCCGCAGCAGCTGCACCTCGACCTCACGGTGTCCGACCCCGAAACGCTCACCGCGCAGCGCGACCGCGCGCTGGCACTCGGGGCCGAGCCGCTCCTCGACCGGTTCGACGATCCGGACGAGCCGCTCTACGTCTTCGCCGACCCGGCCGGCCACCCGTTCTGCATCTTCGTCGAGTAGCCGCGATCCTCGGGAAGCCTCTGACGGCGACTTTCGGGAAACCCGCGCACCGGACCGCTCGGAAGCGCGCAGTACGGTGGTCACCTCGGTGACTGCGAGAGGAGAGCGGTGTGGCGGGATGGTCCCTGACCGGCCGGTCCAACCCGAAACCCGTGCTGAAGATCACTGACCAGCGCGGCCGGCCTCCGCGCCTCGGCGACGTCTCGCTGAGTGACCTCGGTGTGCACGCCCCGCACCCCACCTACGTCGCCCGCGAGGCCGATACCGCGCTGGCGAAACTGTTCGCCGACGATGCCCCGCTGATCGTCGTCCACGGGAAAAGGCTGGTCGGTGCGACCCGCACCCTGGCCGAAGCGGCCAGGACCCACCTGCCGGACCACACCCTGCTGGCGTTCCACCCGGACCCACGGATACCGCTGACCGAGCTGGTCGCGGCCGCGAAGCGGTACGCGAAGAACGGCGCGGTGCTCTGGTTCGACGGCGCGGGTACCGAGCTGCTCCGGCAGCTCGGCCAGGTGGAGCTCCCGGCGGGGGTACGGGCGTTGGTCACCGCCCACGCCGGTCTGCTCGGCGGTGCCCGGTTGCCCGACCCGGTGCCGGGTGCGGCGGTCGAGGTCGGTCCCCTCACCGCGAGCGAGCTGGACGCTCTGCGCGAGGCCCAGAGCGACGTACCGGCCGACGCGAAGGCCACCAGGGTGGGGCTGCTGCTCGTACCGCTGGAGCCGGTGAAGACCGCGCTGTCCGGCGACAGCGACGAGCGCAGCATCCGGTTCGACCGGCAGGCGCTGCTGCACCTGCTCACCGACTGGCAGCGGATGGATCCGCCGGTGCCGCTGACCGCCAAGATCCTGGTGACGCTCTACGGCGACTACCGGCGCGAGCTGGCACATCTCGACGGGCGGGCCGCGGTGTCGACGCCGGGGCGCGAGCGCGCGATGGAGTGGGCGCTGGAGCTCGGGCTGCTCACCGAGGTGTTCGCGAAGGGCGGCGAGTTCTACTACGGCAGCGGGCTGCTGTCGGCGGTCGCGGACGGACAGCGGCGGCCGGTGAGCGGGCCGTTCTGGCAGTACGTCGCCCGGGCGTTCGAGCCGGATGCCCGCCGCACGATCGGTCTGACCGCGTTCGACCGCGGCGACTACCCGCACGCCCGCGACCTGCTCGACCAGCTGGACGACGTCCCACAGCACGTGACGTACGTGATCGCGTACCGGGCGCACCGCGGCGGCAGCGTGGCCATCGCGCGGCGCTGGTACGAGAAGGCGATCGCGGCCGGGTCGGTGCCGGCGCTGGTCGATCTCGGGGTACTGGAGGCCGCCGAGGGGCGGGCGGACGAAGCGCGGAAGTGGTTCCAGGCGGCGGTCGACACCGGGGACGCCACGGAGGCCCCCCGCGCGATGCGGGGTTTCGGGGTGCTGGAGAAGGAGCAGGGCAACCCGGAGCAGGCCCGGCAGTGGTTCGTCGACGCGGTGGGCGGCGAGGACTCGGTGCAGGCCGCGAACGCGATGGTCGATCTCGGTGTGCTGGCGGAGGAGCGCGGAGAGGTCGACGAGGCCCGCTCCTGGTACGAGAAGGCGAGCGAGAGCCACCAGCCGGCCGCCGCGTCCGTCGCCGGCGCCAACCTGCGCGTCCTGACCGACGAACCGAGCACCGACCCTGCCGCCGACCCGCCAGCCACCGAGGACGCCGCACCGGCCGACGCCGAAGACGCCGCACCGGCCGACGCGGCCGAACCCGAGGACGCTGCGACGCCCGAACCCGAGGACGCCGCAACGTCCGAGGAGCCCGGCTCCGCTCGCTGACCTCAGCGAGCGGCTTGATCGGCGGGCCACCCAGCAGCCAGCAACTGACGGGCGGTGAACCCGTCCAGGGCCGCCGCGGACGACGCCGCACGCTCACCGAGCGTCCGTAGGGTCTCCGGCTCGTCCGGCCACCAGGCGGCGAGCACCTGCACCGCGACCAGACGCACGTCGTCGTCCGGGTCGTTGGCGGCCCGATCGAGCAGCAGCCGCCGGGTGTCCTCGTCGGGCCGAACCCGGGCCACGATGCTGACCACGCTGTGCCGGACCGACTGCGCCGAGTCGTCCATGGCGCGGCGCAGCACCAGTCGTCGAACGTCAGGGTCGTGCGTCCACCGCTCGGCCAGCACGGTCATCGCGGCCGTGCGGACGACGGCGTCGTCGGTTGCCGTCTCGACGAGCCCGGTCAGCGTCCGGAGCGTGTCGGGATCGTCCGGCCAGCGGTCGGCGAGCGCGTACACCGCCGCGTGCGCGATCCATCCGCGGGAGTTCTCGGTGATCGACCGAACCTGTGCCAGGGCCTCGGCGTCGCGGCGTGTGTCGTCGGCGAGCACCGTGAAGGCCGACCCGTCACCGTGCACGGGCCGGGCGGTCGCGGGGGCGGCTCGAAGCGCCTTCTGCGCGTCCGCGTGGTCGCTCCAGTCGCGTCGGAGGATCGTGGCCGCCTGCCGGCCGACCAGCGGACCGTCGTCGAACGTCAGCCGGTCGACGACGAGGGCCAACGTGCTCGGCTCCCGAGGGCGGAGGCGGCTGATCGCGGCGAGGGCGACCCAGCGCGGTTCGGCGTGGGGATCCCCGGCCGCGCGTTCCTGGAGCAGACGCAGGGTACGGGGGTCGTCCGCCCAGCGCGCGGCCAGCTTCTCGAGCGCCGCCCGCCGCAGGAGCGGCGCCCGGTCCTGGACCGCGACGGTTCGGAGGAGGCTGTCTCCGTCCGGCCACGTCTCGCCCAGGATCTGCACGGCTGTGGCCCGGACGAGAGGCGCGTCGTCGTGGAGCGCGCGGTGGCCGACGAGCGTCCTGAAGGCCGCCCGGCTTCGCCAGTGCCGCGCCAGCGCCCGCAGCGCGGCCGCCCGTACCGCGGCGTGCGCCGAGGCCGCCTGCTCGTGCAGCCAGCCAGGAGTGTGCGGGTGGTGGTCGGCGAGAGCTTCCACGGCTGCGGCGGCCAGTTCCGCGGCGTCCGACGTGGTGACCAGGTCGTACAGGAACCGTCGGATCGTCTCGTCTTCGGCGCAGAGCGCGCCGAGCACCCGAACGCCGGTGGGCGACGGAAGGCTCCGGCCGTGCGTGAGGTACCAGTCGCGGTATTCGTCGCGACCGGGCCAGGCCGCGCCGAGCGTCGCCAACACCGGCAGGACGCCGTCCTCGAACTCGGCGAGCGCGGTCGCCGAGCCGACGGCGCTCGCGTGCACCAACGCGAGCATGAGCGCGCGGATCACCCGACGACCCTGCGGGACGAGCCGACCGACCGGACGGACTTCGCCGAGGCACCGGACCGCGAGGAGCAGCGGGCGGGGCATCGCCCGGTCGCGGAGCCACCACAGCGGGTCGGTGCCTAACAGGTCGTCGACGACCTGGCCGACCACGCGGACGTCCACAACTCCGGCCAGCAGCACCAGGACGTCGTGCCAGGCCGGGTCGTCCCAGTGGAGGGTGCAGAGCTCGCGGAACCGGTGCGTGAGCGCCGCCGCGGCGAAGTACTCCAGGAACGCCCGATGGACGAACACGTAGCTTCGGTCGTCGCACCGGCGCAGCAGGAAGCTGCGCTCGACGAACTGGTCGACCAGCGCGCTCGCGACGATCTTCGCCCGGCCCGGTGGCTCGCCGTACCGCTCGGCCAGGTAGTCGCCGAACTCCGCGAGCAGATCCGCGCGGGTCAGACGGTCACCGCTCTGGACGCGCGCGGCCACGCGCCGGAGCAGCGCGAACCGATCGTCTCGGTCGACGTGGTCCATCGCCACCCGCCCTTCACGCAGGTGGCGGCTCCCGTCCCACTCCTCCACCAGCACGGAGGCGGCGTGGGCGTAGACGCTCCGTCGGTCCCGGGGGAGTTCGTGGCGACGCCCGGCGATCGCCAGCATCGTCAGGAGCAGCGGGTTGCCTGCTAGCTCCCGCAGCGACGGTGAGCTCCGAATCGCGTTTTCCAAGCGGTGACCGGCGTCCGGCTGACCGGCGCGGGCGTACCAGGTCGCCAGGAACGTCTCGACCCGCCCGGCGTCGAAGTCCTCGAGGACGAAGTGGGTGAACCCCGCATTCTCCAACGGAGCGCGCCGGTAACCCACCGTCCGTGAAGTGACCACCGCACGAAGGTTCGGCCAGCGGCTCACCGTCGTCACGATCTGCCGGGCCACCAGCTCCCGCAGCTGCGGTTCGAGCACCTCGTCGAGGCCGTCGAACAGCACCAGCGCCGGACCCCCACCGTCGAGATAGTCGACGAGTCGTCCGCGCGGAATCCCGCTACCGGCCAGCCGGTACTCGCGGTCCAGGTAGTCCAGGACCGAGCCCTCCGTGGCCCACCGACCGTACGACCCCAGCTCGACGACGATCGGCAGGTGGCCGGCGAGGGCTGGGAGCGAACCCTCGTCGTCGGCCAGCGCGAGCGCCACGAACCGGACCAGCGTCGACTTGCCTGCCCCCGGGTCGCCGAGCAGGACCAGGTGGCGCTCGGAACCCGCGAGGACGTCCAGGACCGGGCTCCCCGAGCCCCGCGGCGGGTCGGCACGTACCCGCGGAGGTACGAACACCGACTGGAGCCGCATCGGCGGATGGTCGTCGTGGCCCGTCGGTGTGAGCACGTCGAGGTCCAGGTGCCGGTACCGCCCGGACAGCGCTGCTCGGTGAGCCGTCGGCCACTCGTCGTCCGCCTCGGCGGCGTCGAGTTCGCGGAGCGCCTGGTAGACGGCGAGCTCCAGGGCGGCGGGTGTGTCGACCTGCTGGCTGACGAAACCGGCCCGCCACAGCCGTCCCCGGAACGCGTCGATCGCTGCTCCGTCCTGGTCGACGAGGCGCCGCGGTATCGGCGCCTCCTCGTCGAGGAGGAAGACCAGCCTCGGGATGCCGGCTTCGGTGGCCGTCCGGAACTCAAGCTCGGTATAGGACAGTTCGGCGCCGGGCACGAGCGACCCGTAGCGGAAGCCGATGATCCCGACGTAGACGGCGCTCTCGCGGACGCGCTGGCGGCAGTAGGTCGCGGGCTCGCGGTCGCGTGCGGCGAAGTACTCCATGTCGATGGGCGTCCGTTCGGCGCGGACGATTCCGCGGAGTGCCGCCTCGGCGAACGATCGGTCGGCGGGGTACTCCGCCATGTCGGAGGTCCGGCTGACGAAGACCGGTCCGGGAGCCACGACCCGAGTCTATAGAGGAGGTACCAACGAGTTCAGTGGGTCGTGATCCACGCGACGGTCTCGCGGATGACCAGGGCCTGCCACTCCCGGGTCCGCGGATCCGCGTAATCGGGGTCGTCGTGCACGGCGAACCCGTGCTGCGCCCCGTCGATCTCGATCAGTGTGCACTTGGCGGGCACCTGGTCGACCGCCTCGCGCGACGAGTCGACGTTGACGAACGTGTCCTTGCTGCCGTGCACGAGCAGTGTGGGCGTTGCGATGCGACGTAACGCGTCCCGGGCGGACAGGTGGAACACCTCGTTGAGCAGCGCGCGCCCGAGCTTGAACGACGGTGAGTGCTCGACGTAACCGCAGCGGTCCAGCTCCGCGGCGGCCGCCGGGTTGATCCGGTCGCCGGACCAGTACGGCTTCTCGTCCACAAATCTTCGCTTGTAGTCGAGGAGCGGGTTGTACAGGACCAGGCTCCGGAGGGTGCAGGACGCGGCCACCAGCGCACAGATACCGCCGCTGAAGCTCGTTCCGATCAGCGTCGGAGGTGCCGCGAGCCGGCTGACCTCGTCCAGTGCGGCCCGTACGTCGTTGGCGACGGCGGCCAACGTCAGCTCCTCCTGGCGTCCGCCGCTCTCGCCGTGACCTCGCAGGTCGAATCGGAGGGAGGCGATGCCGGCCGCGGTGAGTGCCTCGGCGAGCCGGACGTAGAAGCCGCCTTCGTCGCGGCTCACCCCACCGCCGTGGACGAGCACCGCCGACCGGGTCGGCGGATGCGGCGGCACGGCCAGGGTGCCGATGAGTCGAGTACCGTCGTGGCTACGGAATGTGACGGACATCAGGCACCTCCCGGTGCGGGGTGACCTCATCCGCGTACCCCTTTACCGTGGAGATATGAGCAAGAAGCAGTCTCCCGAGAGCAAGGCCAGCACCGGCATCGCCTTAGGGGTCGCGCTGGGTGTCGCGTTCGGTCTGCTCTTCCACAACTTCTTGATCGGCATCGCGTTAGGCATCGCGATCAGCGCCGGGTATGGGGTCAGCTGGTCGGATCTTCGCCGTCGGCGCTGAGTCGTGGATCGGTCCAGAGGGTGAACGCGTCACCGCGACGCGCGGACCGGTTAACGCACAGGGGCTCCCGGCGAGCTACCGTCACGTCATGGACCACGGGGAATACTGCAAAGCGCTGTTCCGCGAGATCGATCGGTTAGCCGCGCTCCTGTCGGACGCCGACCTGACCACGGCGGTCCCGAGCTGCCCCGCCTGGGACCTGGCGAAGCTCGCTGCTCACGTCGGCTCGACCGAGCGGTGGGTCACCGCGATGATCTCCTCCGGCTCCACCGAGAGGCTGCCGCTCTCGGATTACGAGCAGGACATCCCCACCGAGGCGACCGCGCTGTCCGACTGGGTAGCCGCCGGCGTCGACGCGCTGATCAGCGCTCTCGTCGCGGCCCCTGCGCACCAGCAGGTGTGGACGCTCGGCGGAGCAACCCGCCCCACGCTGTTCTGGGCCCGGCGGATGCTCCACGAGGCAACCGTCCATCGAGTGGACGCCGCACTGGCGCTCGGCGCCCCCGCCACCATCGATCCGGCGGTGGCCACCGATGGTGTAGAGGAACTGCTGACGATCCTTCCGTACGCACCCCGGCTGGCCGGTTTCGGTGCGGTCCGCGGGGACGGGCGGTCGATCGAGCTGGTCGCTACCGACGTCGACGTCCGGTGGTGCATCGACATCGGCTCGTCCGGGTTCGAGTGGTCCCGGGTGACGGCCGCGTCCGACGCCGACGTCACGGCAACCGCCCCGATCGCCGGCCTCTACCTGTTCCTCTGGGGACGGCCTTCGGTCCCGCAGATCACCGGTGACTCCGGCCTCCTGGCCCGCTGGTCGGCCGCGACCGCTTTTTAGATCGACGCGTGCCCGGCGGACGTGGGTGAGCTCGCCCGCGTCCGCCGGGGCTGAGCGCGCGACGTTCCGCTCCGCCGTCGGGCGTCCGAAGTGCTCCTCGCGTCCTCGTTCCGCGCTCACGACGGCGACACGGTGAAAAACTCGTAGCTGTGGCCGTCCGGATCGCCGACGTAAACGCCGCGCCCGCCGGCCAGGTGGTTGATCCGGCGGTCCCAGCCGTGCTCGGGCCCGGAGCCGAACGGAATGCCGTCCAGCCGGCCGAGCAGGGCGTCGAACGTCTCGTCGTCGACGAGGAAGCCGTAGTGGCCGGCCGTGAACGGGCCGCGATCGTCGAAGTCCAGCGTCAGGTCGTCGTTGACCTGGACGGGAGTGAACGGCCCGGTCGGCGGGCCGACGCTGCGGCTGATCAGCCGCGCGAAGAACGCCGCCGAGGCGTCCTTGTCGCGGGCGCGGACGATCGTGTGGTTGAGGACGACGGTCATGCGAGCACCTCCGATATATGCGATCCGCATGCAATATAGATGCGATCCGCATGCGTTGGCTAGAGTGCCGACATGACCGACGGTGGGCCTGCGCTGTTCCGGCTGGTGCGGTTCTGGTCGCGGCGCTGGGCCCGGGGCGCCGTGGAACACCCTCAGGTGGTGCTGGTCGTGGAGGCCGTGCACGCCGCCGGTGCGGACGCGAGCGTGAACGACGTCGCCCGGCAGCTGGGGCTGGACCAGTCCGGAGCCAGCCGGATGGTGGCGGCAGCCACCGCCGAGGGCTACCTGGTACGCGCCCGCGCCGCGACGGACGCCCGCCGCACCGCCCTACGGCTCACCCCCGCAGGCTACGAGCTCCTGACCGCGGCGCGGAGTTGGCAGCGCGAGACGTTCGAGCAGCTCACGGCGCACTGGCCGGCGTCGGACCGGGAGCGCTTCGCGGGCTACCTGCACCGCCTGGCCGACGAAGCCGGCGCCTGACCCGTCTCGCGCCCGCCGCAACCGGGCCGCATACCACCGAGACGTCTACGTGGACGTGGACGTACCGCTTACACACGAACTGAGATGCTGCGCCGCCGGGCTGATACTCCCGCCGGGTTCGGCGATCACCGGTCGCTCGGCCGCGTGCTTGCGTGACCTTCCTCTTGGCGAGCCCGACGACCCGGTGCACGTCATCGTTCCGGAGGGCCGGCGGAGTCAGATGAAGGGTCTACGGGTGCGGCGAGCCTTCCTTCCTCGGGCACACGTTCATCCCGGGCCGCCAGCCGTCACGGTGCCGGAGCGAACCGCGTGGGAGATCGCGCGTGAACGCAATCTGGTCGAGGCGGTGGCAGCGCTCGACCTGCTGTATCACTGGAACTACGTCCGGCAGGAGGCGATGGTCCGCTGGGTGGCCCCGCAGCGAAGGCGCTCGCATTGGCGGACGGCCGTGCCGTATCGCCGCAGGAGTCGCGCGCTCGGGTCCGCCTCACGCTGGCCGGATTCCCGCCGCCGGTACCGCAGTTCAAAGTCTTCTGCGGTGATCAGTTCCTTGCCCGAGTCGACTTGGCGTGGCCGGCCGCACGAGTGGCGGTCGCGCCGCGCTTGCGTAGGCTCTCGCGGATTGGTGAGTTACTGGGGTTACGGCGGATCGGATAGCCCGCTCTGCTCACCAATCGATGCGTACCGGAACGTAGGTCGTGCCATGTTCAGTATCGGAGACTTCGCGACGCTGGGTCGGGTGTCGGTGCGCATGCTGCGCCACTACGACACCCTCGGGCTCCTCGTGCCGGAACGGGCCCCGTCGGGGTACCGCTACTACCGCGCCGAACAGCTGCACGCCCTCAATCGGATCACCGCGCTGAAAGGGCTCGGCTTCTCGCTGGCTCAGGTGAAGACGATCCTCCACGACGACGTCGGGGTGGACGAACTGCGCGGGATGCTGCGGATGCGGCGCGCGGAGCTCGACGCGCAGATGGCCGCCGATCAGGCCCGGCTGCGCGCCGTCGAGGTGAGGCTCCGGTTGATCGAGAGCGAGGGCCGGATGAGTGTCGACGAAATCGTCGTCAAGCCCGTCGCGCCGGTCCGGGTCGCGGCGCTGCAGACCACCGTGAGCAGCTACGACTCAGGGGAGATCGGGCCGGCGATCCAGCCGCTCTACCAGGAGCTGTGCGCGCACCTGGACGCTGCGGGCATCGTCCCGATCGGCGCCGGCGTCTCGTTCTTCGACGGCACCGGCGAGGACGGCCAGCCGATCCGGATCAGCGCGGGCATGCAGGTCGGCGCGGCACCGGACCCGTCGTACGGCTTCGAGATCGTGGACCTCCCGGCGATCCCGGCGGCGGCCACCCTCGTGCACCGCGGTGCGATGGACACCGTCGACGCGAGCTACCAGGCGCTCGCGGCCTGGATCTCCGACCACGGGTACCGGATGCTGGGGCACTCCCGCGAGGTGTACCTGGAGTTCTCCGAAGACCACGACAAGTGGGTCAACGAGATCCAGATCGCCGTCGAGAAGGCGTGACCACCAGCGGGCGGCGCGTCAGCGCGTCCAGGAGCGGACCGTGTCGAACAGGCGCTGCACCGCGAGTGGGCGCTCGGTCCCACGGCGGAGGACACCCGCGAGCCGACGCAGCTCCGCCCGGATTCGGGACGAGTTGACGTCGCTCGCCGTATCGTACGCCGCCAACCCCACCCGGGCCGCCTCCTCGGGTTGGCCGGCCCGGGCCAACGACGTCCCCATCAGCGCCAGGAAGTAGGCCCGGTCCCGCCGGGAGAACCCGTGGTAGGCCTGCCAGCGGGCGTGCGACTCCAGCGCGCGCTCCGGCTCGCCCGCTTCGCAGTAGCAGAGCGCGGCCTGCACGCAGAACAGCGGGAAGACGTAGGCGGCGCCGAGCTCGTCGGCGTCCGGTTCGCCGCTGCCATGGAGCAGGTTCTCGGCTTCGTGCAGCTTCGCCTGGATCGCCGGGAGGCGCGCGCCCAGCATCGCCTGGGCGCGCGCCTCCTGCTGCGCGGCTTCGGCTCGGACGCGGGCCGGCACCTGCCACGGCCCTTCCTGCACCGCGCGGGACAGCGTCAGCATGCGGGGCGCGTCCCGGTCGTCCCACGCGGCCTGGCTCTTGCGCAGCAGCACGTATCCCTGCATCGCCAGGTCGCCGGCTTCCTGCGCCCACTCCGTCGCCCGGTCCCGCCAGTACGACGCCTGGGTGCGTCCGCCGGCGTCGCGGTAGAGCCAGCCGGTGAACTCCGCCGCCCGGGCGCCGACGCCGAGCAGGTCGCGTCGTAGCTCGGGACGGATCGTTCTCGCGCTCCGATCCACCGCACCGACCAGCCCCAACGCGGCCGGTAGCGCGGTCCGCGGTCCCCACGAACCGTCTTCGCGCCCGAGCGCCCGCAACCGTTCGCGGAACTGCGCGACGACGTCACCGTCGAAGTAGTGCCGGGCGTCCTCCAGGGCGGCGGTGATCTTGCCGAGGTCGTCCGCCGTCAGCGCGGGCAGGCGGGTGTCCGGTTCCGGGCTCGGCGTCAGTACGTCGACGTCCGGCTCGGCCGTACCGGAGAGCAGGTGGGAGAAGCGTTCCCGCTCCGCGACGGACGCCCGGGCGAGCGCGGTGTCGAGTATCGCCTGCATGTCCGGCCGTGGTCGGATGTCGGTCCCGCCCGCCTCCCAGTTGGAGATCGTGCGCGCCGCCACCCCGAGACGGCCGGCGAAATCACGAATACTCAGCCGCAACGCTTCCCGCAGAGCACGCGCTTCTCGCCCCGTCCAGTGGGTGACAGCGGTCATCCGGCCTCCGGTTCGCGGGGGTAGACGGTGCCCGGATGCGCGTCTTCTGTGCTGGGAACGTGCGGAGTTTTCAGCGCGAGTGCAGCGGCGCTGCAGCGGTCCGGCCTACCTGCCGTGTCCGCCGCGTATCAGGCTAGAGGTATCCGCTTCGTCGCGCCGTCCGGGAGCTGCGGCGGAGAGCACCTCGGCTGCCTCCTCTCCACTCCGGACGGCGGCCACGCCCAGCTCCTCTCCCGGCGGTGCGTGGGTTCGCGCGGCATCTGGCTTACCCGGTCGCCGGCCCCGCGTCCTCCCTACCGCCGGGAGAGGCCTCGTTTCTGGCGGAAGGAGTCCTCCGATGGCTCAGCATCCCGCGGCCACACCGGTGAGACCGGCGGACCGTACGTTCCGGCCACCGGGCTGGAGCCGCGACGCCACTGCCGAAGACGTGGAGACCGCGCACCGGATACTGCCGATGCATGCCCCCACCGACTCCACCCAGGGCTCCTGCGCGAGCGCGCTGCACCTGATCAACGCGCCGGCCTGGCCCTGCGAGCAGTACCTCTGGGCCAAGGCGGTCCTGGACGCAGCCGAACGCCGCGAGATCTAGGTCGCGCCCTACTTCGTCGGCGACGCCGAGACCCGCGAGCGAGCGAGTTGCTGGCCGGTCAGCTCGGCGATCGTGCGTCCGATCGCGACCGCCGTCGCGTCGGCGTCGTACCCGTCGAACTTGCGCGGCTGCGCCGACGGGAAGGCCGTGGTCCAGCTGCTCGGGACGTCGATCGCCTGGCCGGGCACGAGCAGCTCGATGTCGCTCACGTCGTGCTGCTGCAGCAATGCCCGTCCGGCCGGCTCGCTGAGCGGCAGGTCGGTGACTTGCGCATCGGAGAGCAACAGCACCGCGGTGTCGCACTTCGTCGCGCGGAACGCGTCCACCTGCGCGAGCGCCGGGCCGATCAGCGTGCCGCCACCGTCGGCCACGCCCGGTGCGGACGGTGTCGTTCCGGCCGACCGGGCGGCGGTCGGCGGGAGGCGCACGCTGGCGGTCTGGGCGAAGTCGACGAGGGCGAGTTCGTCGGAGTCGCGAAGGTTCTTCGCCAGCCACGGAAGCAGCCGGCTCAGCGCGGCGTCACGCGCTCCGGCGTAGTCCTGCATGGACCCGGACGTGTCGACCATCAGCGTGATGCGGAGGCACTCCGGACCGCGACGGCCCTCCAGCGCGTAGTCGCCGAGGGCGCCGGCGATCGGTGCGGTGCCGTTCTCGTCCTCGCGTTCGCAGCTGACGAAGAGCAGCCAGAGCAGCGGCAGGAGCAGCAGGAGCCCGAGGAGCGCCAGCCGGAGGCGGCGGGACGGATCGCCCAGCCGGGGCGACCGCCCGAAGCGAGGCCCGGGAGCGAGCGTCGTCACGGCCGGTGTTCCGGCGCGGGGATCGGCGGCCCGTAGCCGTTGACCGGTGCCTCCTCGGTCGGCCTCCAGGTCGGCGGCTGCGTCGGCGTGCCTGTCGCCGATGCGGAACCGAACGGCTCCAGGTGGAACAGGCGCTCCCGTAGCTCGGTGATCCGCCGCGCGGCGGACGCGGAGTCCTCCGGCCGGCTCCGCGACAGGTGCTCGATGGCGTCCTCCACCCGGCGCAGCGGGCCGATCGCCATACCGGTCCCGAACAGCACCAGCGGCTCGGTCGAGGGAAGGCCGGTGAGCCCGTCGCGGGTGCCGTCGTTGCCGGGCGTGGCCCAGTTGCCGAGGTGCGCGGAGCGCGGGTCGCCCACGGCCGGCGGCTCGGGTACCCCGTAGGGCCCGGGGGCACCGTAGGGCCCGGGCGCACCGTAGGGCTGTCCGGCGGCGGGGTAGGACAGGGTTCCCGAGGGTGGCGGCCCGGCCTGCTCCGCGACCTGCTGCCCGGGGGTGCCCGGCAGTTGCTGGGTGACCGCGTTCTCGGCCGGCGTCGGCGCAGCGGCCTGGTCGCCCGGGTGCGCGCTGGCCGTCGCGGCGCCGGGCGCGTCCGGTGCGGCGGGCTGCTGTCCGGCCTGCAGCGGCTGGGGTTGCGTGGCCTGCGGCCCCGGCTGCTGGTACGGCACCTCCGGGTACTGCCCGGCCTGGCCCTGCGGCCACTGCGCGTACTGCGGCGGCACGTAGGTCGGCGGCGCGTAGCCGTTCGGCGACACCGCCCGGGCGTCCGCGATCATCCGCGCTCCCACCGCGACGATGCGCTCGTACGCGTCCAGCTGCGTCTGCACCTCGGCCCGCAGCTCCTCCCAGGCGCGGTGATGAGCCAGATCGGCCTTGGTCTTCGCCACGACCAGCTTGTCGAACACCCGGGACCGCTCCCGCGTCTGCTCGCGGATCTCGGACACCAGGAACACCCGGGCCGCCGCGTCGGCGAGCAGTACCGCGACGAAGATCGCCGCCATCGGGAGTGCGGGCGGCGGCAGTGACCCGATCGGCGCGGTCTCCTCGTCGAACCGGAAGTTGATCAGCCACCCGACCGCGATCAGCGCGAGCACGAACGCGATCGCTGCGAAGACCGCTCCGATCCGGTCCTTCCGTCCGACGCCGGGGTACCCGGCCAGCCATCGGTGGCCCAGCGGACCGACGACCCGCGCCGTCGCCACTCCGACCACCGGAATGAAGACCGCGAGCAGTGCCGCGCCGACGCGGGACGGGTCGTACCACGGCGTGTCCGGCTCGACGATGTCGTCGAAGATCGAGTACCAGAAGAAGACCTCGACCACGATGAAGACCACCTCGACGATGGTCAGCACCCGCCCGGTGATCAACGGGCGGTGCGGGTCGAAGTCCTCGGCGAACACCTCGGAACGACGATCCGCTGCCCCGTCCGACGTGGTCCGGCGGTGACCTCGCCAGATCGGGTCGGCCCTGGTCGCGTCCAGGCGCTGACCGGCCAGCACCGCGCCGAAGTCGGCCGCGTCCAGCTGGTGTTGCTTGCGTAACAGCCGTCGGGAAGCCTTGGCGTCCGCCGCGGCGATCGTCGAGTTGACCTCGACCAACACGCCGATCTGGCCGGGCGTCATCCCGGCGGGAGCCGCCGGCTCACGGGCGAGTACCCGCTGACGCTGACGTTCGACCCCGCGAGTGCCGAACAACCGGGCGAAGAAGCTCATCGCGTGCACCCTCCGGGTCGGATCTCGATCTCCACCCGCCGGTTGCGCGCGGCCGCGGCGGTGTCGTGGCGACCGTTGACGAATTCCTCGACGGTCGGGCGCTCGGCGCCGTAGCCGATCGACTCCAGCCGTGCGGTGTTCACTCCGCGGGCGGACAGTGCGGTGACCACGGCCTGCGCCCGACGCGTCGAGAGGTCCTGGCGATAGGCGGCGTCGCCGTACCGCGCGGTGTGTCCGGAGACGACGGCGGTCGCCTCGGCGTCGTTCTTCAGCTGGTCGGCGATCGGGTCGAGGACGCCGTCGGCGCCCGGTTGCAGGTCGGCGCTGTCCGCGGTGAACAGCAGCGACGAGGGGATCGACACCCGGGTCGCGCAGCCGTCCCGCACCTCGGTCGCGGCGGGCACCGTGATCGGATCGGCGGGCAGCCCGGACGGCGGCGGCGTCGTGCGGGCGGCGTGCTCGGACTGGAAGGTCACGCTGGCGCCGGCGGCCTTCAGCACCGCGGTCCAGATCGTCTGGAGCGACGTGCGTGCGGACTGCGGCAACCGCTGCTCGGTCGACGTGTCGCCGAGGCCGGTCCAGAGGATCTTCTGGCCGCGCAGCGCGGGCGACAGCGCGTTCGCCTCGCGCAGCGCGTCGGCCAGGCCGGCCGGCTCGACGTCGAACTGCTGCTTGTTGAGGTCGAACTCACCGCTGTTGGACACGCCGTCGGAGACCACCAGGATCGTCTCCGGTTTGTCCTCGGCGGCCCGGCCGAGCGCAGTGAGGATGCGGCTGCCGGGGCCGGAGGGCCGCAGTTCTTCACCTCGCGCCCAGGTCGGGACGCAGTCCAGGGCGAGCGCGCGTGCGCGCTGCGAGGCCTGCGAGTCCGATCCCGGGGCCGGGTCGAGCGCGACCGTGCGTGAGGGCGGGGCCGCCGCACCGTCGACGCCGATGAGGACGAGCGCGTCGCTCCGCTCCTGCGCGGCCTTCAACGCCGACGTGACGCCCGGCGGCAACGCGCCGAACAGCGCAGATGCGGTGTTGTCGACGACGAGTGCTGTCTTGCGCGCGCCCGCCTCCGGCGCGACGTCGGCCACTCGGGCGCACTCGGAGTCCGAACGTCCGGTAGCGGTGTCCTCCGACGGCTCGTCGCTCGAGCAACCAGTGAGAATGGTGAGAGCGGTGGTGGCTACGATCAGTAACGAGAGACGGGTCCGACTCCAGCCGGACAGTCCGTTTCCTCGCATCAACACATCTCCCCACGTCGCTTGGACTCGCTGCTCACAGCGTTTCTGTTCGACGCAAGGCGGGACGAGGGTGTCCACCCGACCGATAATCGGGAAATCCCCTGCTGTTACCGGGGGTTATCCCTCTAGGGAAATCAGTTTCCTTGCTCGCCCCGCAGGTGAGCGCCGTCGCCGCCCGTCGCATGTGGGCGATGGTCGAGGGGCGAAAAGCGCAGTAACAGATTGATCACCGCACGGCCCGCTGGGGGTGTCTGTGGCTCGACGCACGACTTCAGCGCTACGTGCCCTCGCCGTCGCCGTGCTCGCGGGCGCCGTCGCGTTCGGCTGCGGCTATCCGTACTGGACCGACCATCCGTGGTACGGCGTGCTCGCGGTGGCTGAGTGCGCGGTCACGGCGGCCGTCGGCGTTACGCTGATCGGGACGCCCGCCACCCGGCCGGCCGGAGCGTTGCTGATCGTCGCCGGGTTGGCCTGGGCGCTCTCCGGGGCCGCCGACTGGAACGTCGGCGTGGTGCCGTTGCTCGCCGACTGGGCGAGCGCGACGTTCTTCCTGACGCTCGGCGTGGCCGCGTTGCTGTACCCCACCGGTCACCTGCAGCACCGCGTCGAGAAGTGGTGGATTTACACGGCGGTGGCGGTGATCGGCGGCGGTCAGCTGCTCGTCACGGTGGCCGGTCGTCCGGAGTGGCTGGGGTACTCGCGCGACGTACCCTGGCCGACGCTCCTCGGTGACCGTGGACTGTTCGAGAGCGTGCTGGTCGCCGTATCGGTCGTCAACATCGCGCTCGCGCTGTCCTACGCGGCGGTGCTCGGGTTCCGGGTGCGGCGGGCCACCGCGTTCGCGCGCCCGGCGACGATCGGCGTGGTGGTGGTCGTCGCCTGCGTGGGCCTCGTGGTGGCCGTGACCCAGCGCGGGCAGGCGCTGGTCGACCTCGACGCCGCCTACGACGCCGCGGTCGTGCAGGGCACGGTGGCGCTGGTAGTCCCGCTCGCGCTGTTCGGTGCCGGGGTGTACGAGCGGTGGCTGGCCGCCGCCGTCACCGACCGCCTGCTGCGGCAGACCCAACCGGCCTCGGTGGTCCGGGTCCGGGACGCGCTCCGCACCGTGCTCCGCGATCCGTCGCTCGATCTGCTGTTCTGGTCGCCGGATCACGGCGGCTGGGTCGACACCGGCGGACGGTCGATCACCGTCAACCTCAGCCGAGCGGCTACGCGACCCGCCGACTCCCCGGACGGCCGGTGGTTACGGCTGGTCGCCGCCTCCGACGGCAGCCCACTGGCCGTCGTCGACGTCGATCGGTCGCTGGGTGCGAGCCGGCGCTTCGTCGACGCCGCGATCGACGCCGGGCGTCCGGCGCTGCAGAACGCTCAACTGGAAGCGGTCGTGCGGGCCCAGCAGGCGACCGTCGTCGAACAGCTCCGGCGGACGCGACACGCGCAGGCCGAAGCGCTGGCCGCCGAGACCAGGGCGCGCCGGCGACTGGAGCACGACCTGCACGACCGGGTACAGGTGCAGATCACGGCCACCCTGCAGCGGCTCGCGGTGGCGATCTACCGGAACGACGATCCACAGGTCGCCGCGCTGCTGGGCGAGTGCAAGCGGCTGCTCGACGTGGCCGCGCGCGACGTCCGGCTGTTCGCCCGCGGCGTCAACCCGGCGGTGCTGGAGTCCGACGGGCTCCGCGGTGCCTTACGTGCGCTGGCGGACGGTTTCCCGGGCCTGGTGGACGCCCGCGTGGTCGCCACCCGTTACCCGGCGACGCTGGAGTCCGGGCTGTTCCTTGCGCTGTCGGAGGCGGTGGCCAACGCGGTCCGGCACGCCGGGGCGTCGTCGATCCTGGTCGAGGTGGCGCAGGACGGCGAGTTCGTGGTCGGCCGGGTAACCGACGACGGAAGCGGAACCGCTCGGCTGAGCCCGACCGGTGGCCTGGAGAACCTGCGGGAGCGGATCGGTGCGCTCGGCGGCAGCACCGAACTGGACAGCGAGCCGGGCCGGGGCACCCGGCTGACGATCCGGCTGCCCGTGCCCTAGGCAGGGTCCTAACTGCGCTGGGCGCGGAAGTACCGGAGGACGGCGATCACGCGGCGGTTCTGGGTCGTGTCGGCGGGCAGGTCGAGCTTGGTGAAGATTCGGGCGATGTTGTTCTCCACGGTCTTCGTGGTCAGGTGCAGCTCGGCCGCGATGCCCTCGTTCGAGTGCCCCTCGGCCATCGACCGGAGGACGTCCATCTCCCGGGCGGACAGCCGATCCAACTCGTGCGGCCCTTCCGCGGCGAGGCGGTCGACCAGCTCCGGCTCCACCACGGTCTCACCGGCCACGATCCGCAGCAGCGCACCGCGGAGCGTCTCGACGTCGGCGACCTGGTCCTTGAGCCGGTAGCCGAGGCCGCTCGACCCCAGCCGCTTGAGCAGGCGCATCAGGTACGGCGCTTCGGCGTACTGGGAGAGCATCAGGATGCCGAGCTGCGGATGGCGCTCCCGCAGTTTCTCGGCGGTGTCCAGGCCGCCCTCCGGATGCGGGGCCATCCGGATGTCCAGGATGACGACGTCCGGCACGTCGCCGTCCACCAGCGACAGCAACTCGGTACCGTCCCGCGCCTGGTGGACGACCTCGACGCCGGCCGCCTCGAGCAGTAGGCGCAGACCTTCGCGGAACAGCGCGGCGTCGTCGGCGATCGCTACCCGCAACGTCCTTCCGGCGGTCACCGGCGACTCCTCATCGGCGGCTCCTCATCAGCACGGGAGATCGACGTCGACGACGAAGTCCGCGGTCGGCAGCTCGGTGATCGAAAGGGCCCCGCCCGCCGCCCGCACCCGGAGGGCGATCGAGCTCTCCAGCGCCTCGTCGGCGGTGAGTCGCCGGGCGCAGGGGTCGGTCCGGCCGGTGATCCGTAACCGCAGGCGGACGCCGTCGGTCGTCGCGATCACGTCGACCACCCCGTCCGCTCGGTGGATGTACGCAGTGAGCATCCAGCAGACCACGTAGTAGGCGAGTGCTTCCGCCGTCGGCGCGAACCGGCCCGGGGGGACCACGACGCGCACCGGGATCCCGTAGCGGCCGGCGGCCGACTCCACCGCCACCCCCAGACCGGACTCGGTGAGCGTCGTGGAGTGGATGCCGTGCGCCAGCTCCCGCAGCTCCCGCAGAGCCAGGCCGAGCTGGGCCTGCGCGTCGGCGAGCACCTGCCCGGCCTGCGCGTCGGTGCGGCTGCGGGCGGCACCCAGCCGCATCGTGAGTGCGGACAGACGGGTCTGAGCACCGTCGTGCAGCAGCTGCTCCAGCTCGCGGCGTTCGGCCCACCCCGCCTCCAACGCTCGGGACTGGACCCCGTGTGCGCTCGCCACCGCGTTCAGCCGCGCGGCCTCCAACGCCGGGCCGATCAACGTCATAGTGGCGGCTACCTGGTCGCGGAACCGCACGTGCTGGACGTCGACGTACACCACCGCCACCGGGTCCCTGGCGGGGCCGACGACGTCCACCACCAGTCGGTCGTCGCGTCCGGTCACGGTGTGGCCGTCGGCGTCGACGTACGTGCCCCCGCCGGGCAGCCAGTAGTGGACCTCCAGCCGGGGATCGCCGAGCGACCGCCGGAGCGTCGTCTGCACCGCGGTCCCGGTGATCGGCCGGGGCAGCTTCGCGACCTGCTCGACGACGTCGAGCTGGTACAGCCGGACGCGCAGCGTCGTGGCGACGATCGCAGTGGCCAGCAGCGCGAGCACCACGTCGACCACCACGATCGGAAGCGTCGACGTCAGGTCGGCCAGGACCGGGGCGCCGCCCGACCAGAGCAGCCCGCCCACGACCCAGGCCGCAGGCCGAGCGCCGACGCCCGGCCGCAGCCCGTTCAGGAGAACGCCGAGCAACCCGAAGGCCGACGCGACCAGCGTGTTCGCCGCCGCGAACAGTGGCTGGGTGCCCCAGAGCGGACGTTGGAGCTCGGCGGCGAGCACGCCGACCGCGACCGTCACCGCGGCTGCGGTGACGAGGAAGCGGGAACGGCTCGTCCGTGTGGCTCGTCCGGCCAGCTGCTCACGGCTGAGCCGGGTCGTCGGTGAACCCGGTCCGACCGGCGGCTGCTGAGGTCGCGTGACCTCGGAGAAGGCCGGAGGCTGGGACGGGTTCAGTTGCACGCTTCTTGAGTAACGGTCCGGTCGCGGCCCCGGCCAGGGTGCTTACACCCAAAGCATCAGGGGGTGAGGGCGCGGATGATGGCGCCGGCCGGAGCGACCTGCGCGGACGCGTGCCCGGTGCCTGCCCACAGTGCCATCCGGTCGGGGTCACCGGCCTTGGTGGCGGCGGCGCGCAGCGGCCGGGTCAGGTGGTGGACCTGCGGGTAGGCCTCGATCTCCGCCGGGCCGTGATCCCGGATGAACGCGTTGACCAGGCCGCGGGCGCGGCGCCCGGTGAAGGCCCTGGTGATCGTGGTCTCCGCGGCGCTCGCCAGGGCGGCCTTGTGCGGCTCGGACGCCCCACTCTCCGGCGCCCGGAGGAGTGCGGTGCCCACTTGGGCGTAGGACGCGCCTGCCGTGAGGACGCGTCGGACGGCGTCCGCGTCGGCGAGGCCACCGGCGGCGACCAGCGGGACGTCGGTGAGCGGGCGGACCTCGGCGAGCAGGGTGTCCAGCGGAACCGGCTCGGCGTCCGGCGTCCAGGCGCCACGGTGCGCACCGGCCTCGGCTCCCTGCAGGAGCAGCGCGTCGGCGCCCGCCGCGACGGCGCTTCTCGCCTCGTCGGCGGTGGTGACGGTGACCGCGACCGCCGAGCCGGCGCGCTGAAGAGCGGCGATCGTGCCGTCGGCGGGGCAACCGAACGTCAGGCTGACCACCGGCAGCGGATCGGCCAGCAGCAACTCGACCTTGGCCGCCCAGTCGTCGTCGTCCCAACGGGGAGCACCGAGCGCCACGCCGAGCCGGTCGGCGTCCGGTGCGATGCGGCCGGCGTAGGCGTCGATCGCTTGGGCGTTCGCCCGGTCCGGCCAGGGCGCGAACAAGTTCACGCCGAACGGCGCGCGGGTGCGATCGCGAACCGCGGCGATCCGGTCGTGCAGCTGGCCCGCGGTCAGGTAACCGGCGGCGACGAACCCCAGCGCGCCGGCCTCGGTGACCGCCGCGACCAGCTCGGGGGTGGTCGCCCCGCCCGCCATCGGCGACTGGACGATCGGCAGCTCGGTGACGGGCAGCGTCGGCACTCCCCAAGCTTTCCACACCTGTGGATAGAACCTGTGTACGAAGAATGTTTGCCCACGTCAGAGCGGAGGCACGCCCAGGCCATGGCGAGGATCACTGTGCCGAATGGGGAGCTGTTTCTCGACGAGCGCGGACAGGGCACACCCGTCGTGCTGCTGCACGGTGGTCTCCTCGATCATCGGATGTGGGACGCCACCGTCGAGCGGCTCGCCGCCGCTCACCGGGTGATCCGATACGACGCGCGGTCGCACGGCCGATCGACGTCGGCCGCGGGAGACTACTCGCCGGCCGAGGACCTCAGGGCAGTGCTCGGGGCGGCGGCGCCGGAGGGTGCCGCGGTGGTCGGGCTCTCGCTCGGCGCCAGGACAGCGATCGACTTCGCCCTGCGGTGGCCGGATCTGGTCGAGCGGCTGGTGCTGGTGTCGCCGGGGGCCAGCGGGATGGAGTTCGCCGACCCGTTCATCGTGGACCTGCAGGCCCAACAGGTCGAGGCGGTGCAGCGCGCCGACGCGGACGGGTTCGTGGAGTCGTTCCTGCGGATGTGGGTCGACGGGCCGCAGCGTCGGCCGGACGAGACCGATCCGGGCGTCCGAGCGGCCTGCCGCCGGATGGCGATGACGGTGGCGACGGATCACTACACCGCGCACGGCGCGCTGCTGGAGGACCGGGCCGTCGACCGGCTCGCCGAGCTGCGTCCGCCGCTGCTGGTGGTGACCGGTGCGTTGGACTCCACCGACATCCTCAGGCTGTCCGACGCGATCATCGACGCTGTGCCGGGGGCCGCCGCCGTGCGGATCCCGACGGCGGCGCACACGGTTCCTCTGGACACCCCGGACGCGTTCCACGCCGCGGTGGTGCCGTTCTTGGCGGCGCGCGAACCTCAGGGCCAGCGATAGATCCGAGCCCGCGGTGGCCACGGGCGGGCGGCGCGGGGTTCGGCGTCCGCGAAAGCCACCCACGCCTCGGTGCGGTCGCCGCCCACCATGCCGGCCAGCGCCGCCCACTCCCGGGCGTCCACGTAGGGGCGGCAGTCGTCGCAGGCGAACCAGTCACCCGCCGGAACCGAGACCGCGGGACCCGCCCGGTAGGCCCAGCGCGGCACCGCGGCTTCGCAGAAGTCGCACATCAGCCCCGCGCCGGTCGCCGTCGGGGCCGCTACGGACGCTGCCCACGCGTCCACCGTCGCCTGCAGCGCGGTGCCGTCCACCGAGGGCGGCGAGACCGTCTCCACCCACGGCAGCAGCAGCGCGGCCAGCTCCTCGACCTGGGCGGGGGTGTTGATCCGGCCGTTCACGGCGAACCACAGCACGACCGGACCACCCGTCGGATGGTCCAGGTCGCACTGCGCGCACAGCACCGCGCTCTCCGACGACCCGACCTCCACAGCCAGCAGGGCCGGCCCGCCGCAGCGGGGGCAGTAGACCACCGTTACTCGATCGCCGCCGGACCCAGCAGGGCCTTGAGATCGGCCATCAACGCCGGTGTCGGTGTGACGCGGACGTTGTCGCCGAGCTTCCACCGGGTCGCCCGCGCCTTGTGCTGCAGCTTGAGGTGCACCTCGGTCGTCCCCGGGTGGATGGAGAGCGTCTCCCGCAGCTGGGCGACGAGTTGGTCGTTGACCCGGTTGGCCGAGACCACGATGATCACCGGCTTCTCCGAGTCGGCCTCGCCCAGGTCGAGCAACGCCAGGTCCTGGGCGAGCAACTGGGGCTGGTCCTCACGTTTGTCGATGCGGCCTCGCACCAGCACCATGGCGTCCTCGACGAGGTGCTGGCCGACGAGCTCGTAGGTGGCCGGGAAGAACCGGACCTCGATACCACCCTCGAGGTCTTCCAGTCGGGCGCTGGCCCAGAGCTTCCCCTGCTTGGTGACCCGCTTCTGCAGCCCGGACAGCAGACCGCCGACCGCAACCGTGCGTCCATCCGGGTATTCGTCGCCGGTCAGCGCCGAGATCGGACAGTCGACCTTCGCGGCCAGGAGGTGCTCCACGCCGGACAGCGGGTGGTCGGAGACGTACAGCCCGAGCATCTCCCGCTCGGTGGCCAGTTTCTCCATCTTCGGCCACTCGTCGGTGCCGATCGGTGGCGTGAACGCGACGCTGAGGTCCTCGCCGCCGGTGTCGCCCCCGAAGCCGGAGCCGAACAGGTCGAACTGGCCGACGGCCTCGCTCTTCTTGATCTCGGCGAACGACTCGACCGCGGCCTCGTGCACGGCGAGCAGGCCCTTCCGCGTGTGCAGAAGCGAGTCGAACGCACCGGCCTTGATCAGCGCGTCGACGACCTTCTTGTTGCAGACGATCGCGGGCGTCTTCTTCAGGAAGTCGTAGAAGTCCTTGTACGCACCCTTCTCGGCGCGGGCCGAGATGATCGCGTCGACCGCGTTCGCGCCGACGTTCCGGACACCGCCGAGGCCGAACCGGATGTCGGTGCCACGCGGCGTGAAGTTCGCATCGGACTCGTTGACGTCGGGCGGGAAGACCTTGATGCCCATCTTGCGGCACTCGTTGAGGTAAACCGCCATCTTGTCCTTGTCGTCCCGGACGGACGTCAAGAGCGCCGACATGTACGCGGCGGGGTAGTTGGCCTTGAGGTAGCCGGTCCAGTAGGAGACCAGCCCGTACCCGGCGGTGTGGGCCTTGTTGAACGCGTAGTCGGAGAACGGGACCAGGATGTCCCAGAGAGCCTTGATCGCCTGGTCCGAGTAGCCGTTGGCCTTCATGCCCTCGGAGAACGGCTTGAACTCCTTGTCGAGGATCTCCTTCTTCTTCTTGCCCATCGCGCGACGGAGCAGGTCGGCAGCGCCCAGCGAGTACCCGGCGACCTTCTGCGCGATCGCCATGACCTGCTCCTGGTACACGATCAGGCCGTGCGTCGTGTCCAGGATCTCCTTGAGCGGCTCGGCCAGCTCCGGGTGGATCGGCGTCTTCTCCTGCTGGCCGTTCTTCCGTAGCGCGTAGTTGATGTGCGAGTTCGCGCCCATCGGCCCCGGCCGGTAGAGCGCGAGCACCGCGGAGATGTCTTCGAAGTTGTCCGGCCGCATCAGCCGCAGCAGCGAGCGCATCGGCCCACCGTCGAGCTGGAAGACGCCGAGCGTGTCACCGCGGGCCAGCAGCTCGTACGTCGCTTTGTCGTCCAGCGGCAGCTTGAGCAGGTCGATCTCCGGGCCGCCGTCGGCCACGATCGCCTTCAGGCAGTCGTCCAGGACCGTGAGGTTGCGCAGGCCCAGGAAGTCCATCTTCAGCAGGCCGAGCGTCTCGCAGGTCGGGTAGTCGAACTGCGTGATGATCGCCCCGTCGGAGGCGCGCATCCAGACCGGGATGTGGTCGGTGAGCGGCTCGGCGGACATGATCACGCCGGCCGCGTGCACACCGGCCTGCCGGATCAGGCCCTCCAGGCCCCGAGCGGTGTCGATGACCTTCTTGACGTCCGGGTCGCTCTCGTACAGACCCCGGATCTCGCCGGCCTCGTTGTACCGCTTGTGGCTCGGGTCGAAGATGCCCGAGAGCGGGATGTCCTTACCCATCACGGCCGGCGGCATCGCCTTCGTGATGCGGTCGCCGACCGCGTACGGGTACCCGAGGACGCGGGCCGAGTCCTTGATCGCGGCCTTGGCCTTGATCGTGCCGTACGTGACGATTTGGGCGACCTTGTCCGCGCCCCACTTCTCGGTCACGTACCGAATGACGTCACCGCGCCGACGCTCGTCGAAGTCGATGTCGATATCGGGCATCGAGACGCGGTCGGGGTTGAGGAACCGCTCGAAGATCAGGCCGTGCGGCAGCGGGTCGAGGTCGGTGATGCCCATCGCGTAGGCGACCATCGAGCCGGCCGCCGATCCACGGCCGGGACCCACCCGGATGCCGTTCGCCTTCGACCAGTTGATGAAGTCCGCGACGACCAGGAAGTACGACGGGAACCCCATCTGCAGGATGATGTCGATCTCGTACTCGGCCTGGTTGCGGTGCTGCTCGTCGTAGCCGTCCGGGAAGCGGCGCTTCATGCCCTCCCAGACCTCGTGCCGGAACCAGCTCTCCTCGGTCTCGCCCGCGGGCACCGGGAACTTCGGCATGAGGTTCTTCTTGGTGAACATGCCGGTGATGTCGACCTTTTCGGCGACCGCCAGCGTGTTCCGGCAACCCTCCTGCCAGGCGTCGGAGGAGTCGATGCCGTACATCTCGGCCGCCGACTTGAGGTAGTAGCCGGTGCCGTCGAACTGGAACGTCGGCGCCGCGAGCGTCGAGCCGGTCTGCACGCAGAGCAGTGCCGCGTGTGACGTCGCCTCGTGCTCGTGCGTGTAGTGCGAGTCGTTCGTCACGACCGGCGGGATGCCGAGTTCCCTGCCGATCTGCAACAGCCCGTCGCGGACCTGGCGCTCGATGCGCAGGCCGTGGTCCATCAACTCCAGGTAGAAGTTGTCCTTGCCGAAGATGTCCTGGTACTTGCCGGCGGCCGCGCGTGCCTCGTCGAAGTGGCCGAGCCGCAGCCGGGTCTGCACCTCGCCGGAGGGGCACCCGGTCGTGGCCATCAGGCCGTTCGAGTGCTCGGCCAGCAGCTCGGCGTCCATCCGTGGCCACTTCACGAAGTAGCCCTCGGTGTAGGCGCGCGACGAGAGCTGGAGCAGGTTGTGCAGCCCGTCGTCGTTGCGGGCCCACATCGTCATGTGGGTGTAGGAGCCGGACCCGGAGACGTCGTCGCTCTTCTGGTCGGGGCGACCCCACTGGATGCGCTTCTTGTCGTACCGGCTGGCCGGCGCGACGTACGCCTCGGTGCCGATGATCGGCGTGATGCCGGCGGCGGTGGCCTTGGTGAAGAAGTCGTAAGCGCCGTAGGTGTTGCCGTGGTCGGTCATCGCGACCGCGCTCATCCCGAGCCGTTCGGCCTCGGTGAACATCTCTTTGAGCCGCGCTGCTCCGTCAAGCATCGAATACTCAGTGTGCACATGCAGGTGGACGAATCCATCGGCGGCGCGGGGCATCGGACGAGCGCCTCCTGGGGCGGGAGTGGCCGGGGAGCACCAAGCACCCTACCCGCCTCGAGCACGCCGCGGGACCAGCGACGCCGAGGTGTGGACAACGGCTCTGACCGGCTGAGGAACGGTTACACCGTCCGGTGGAACGCCCGTGTCAACGACTGGCTGAGACGCCTTTTCGGCGGCGGGATCGCGCTGCGTGATCGGTCTTGGTGACGGTCCGGCGAGCGTCGTTCTGGCCGGGCGCATGTTCACTGTGCGTGACAGGGATGACGCGTTCACCGATTACTGCCTGCGCCGGTGCAGTACCTTGGCGCTCATGTGGCAGGAGGGCGACCACCAGGCCGAGCCCGCCCTCCTCGATGCCGAAATTCGGAGCGTGCGCACCGAGCTCGACGAGGTGACCGCGCGGCGGCGGGGGGCGCTCGACCGGTACGACGTGGTGAGCCTGGTGCTCATGGTCGTCGGCCTGGTGGTGTTCGCGTCGGCAGCCGTGGCGTCCTACGCCTCCGGGCAGAACGGACGCGGGCAGGTGTTCGCGGTGTTGACGCTGCTCGCGGTGCCGCTCGTCCTGGTCGCGGCGTGGCGGTCGGTCGGCCGGTATCTCGTGTTGTCCCGGCGGGTCGGCCGGATCCGGCAGCGGGAGGCACAGCTCGCCACGCGTCTGGAGACGCTCGGCGGCACGGTGACGCTGCCGGCCGCCCCGACCGTGCCGAACGTCACCCCGGCGGCTCCGACCGCAGTGGACCCTGCCGCAGCAGATCCGGCCCCGACCGCCGTGACGCCGCCGGCCGTGACGCCGCCGGCCGGTGCTCCGACGGCCGTGACGCCGACTCCGGTGGTCTCCGGGGGCACGCGGCCGAGCACCACGGACGCGATCGGGATGCTCGAAGCGGCACTGCCCGCCTACGCGGTACGGGGCGAGTTGGGCCAGGGCGGCTGCGGCATGGTGTTCCTCGCCGAGCACCGTCAGGCCGGCTGGTTACGTGCGCTGAAGTTGCTGACCGAGATGGAGTTGGTGCCCGATTCGCAGTCGCGGTTCCTGCGTGAGGCGCAGGTGATGGAGAGCCTCGATCATCCGCACGTCGCCCGCGTCTACGAGTACGTCGAGCACGATGGCTTCAACCTGATCGTGATGGAGTACCTGTCCGGCGGCAGCGCCGCGGCCCGCCTGGCCGAGCTGCTCGGACGGCCGGAACCGATCTGCGCGATCGGGCTGGCGGTGGCCGACGCGCTCGCCGCGGCCCACGCCCGGGGCGTCGTGCACCGGGACATCAAGCCGGGCAACCTGCTGTTCGCCGAGGACGGCGCGGTGAAGGTCACGGACTTCGGCATCGCGAAGCTGCTCGCCGGTGCCGACGGCGAGCCGGCCAGCGTCCTCGCGCTCACTCCCGGCTACGCCGCGCCCGAGCAGCTCAACGCCGACGAGATCACCGCCCGCACCGACCTCTACGGCCTGGCCGCGACCTTGTACCGCCTCTTCACGGGGCAGACCCCGCCGCTGCCCGGCGTGGACGGAGCGCCCCGGACTCGGATGAGTGCGATCCCGCCCGGCATCGCTGCGGTGCTGGAACGTTCGCTGAACGGGTTCCCGTCGAATCGCCACGACAGCGCGACCTCGTTCGCGCTGGACTTGGCGGCCGCAGCCGGCACCGCACTCCGCCCCGGTTGGCTCGACGCCGCCGGAATCCCCTTCCGCGGCGCCCCACCCATCCGGGTCGCCGCATCCTCCTGAACCCGCGCCCAGGTGGTCTTCCCGAAAATCCACCTCTCCGCGCCGCCCCGTGCGGTGGTCTTCCCGAAAGTCCGTCGCCCCGAGCCCCCGGAGAGGTGGCCTTCCCGAAAGCGTCGCTCCGCGCGCCCGGAGGGGTGGTGTTCCCGAAAAACCACCCCACCCAGGGCGCCGGCGAGGACTTCCCGAAAAGCCACCCCAGGACGGCGGCGGGCAGTCAGTCGAGCGTGCGGGCGACGCGCTCCACCGCGTCGGCGTAGTCGGACGCCATCTCGTACACCACGTCCCGCGTTGACTTCACCTCGTTCATCAACCCCACGCCCTGTCCGACCCAGTACGTCGCCAAGTCCTGCGCCCCCGCGTGCCCGGACGCCGCGAGCGCGTCGACGTGCCGCAGCGCCGGCTCGCTGATCAGCGTCTGCAGCGGCATCGGCAGCGGCTCCGGGCTGCCCGGCTGGGCCCAGGCCTCCGTCCACGGCGACTTGAGCTGCCGCGACGGCTTCCCCGTCCGCCCCTTCGACCGCACGGTGTCCCGCGACGTCGCGGCCAGGAACTTCTCCCGGGTGTGCGGCGCGGTCTCCGCCTCGGGGGTGGTCAGCCACACCGATCCGGTCCAGACCCCGGCCGCACCGAGAGCGATCGAGGCCGCCATCTGCCGCCCGGTCACGATCCCGCCCGCTGCCAGCACCGGGATCGGCGCCACCGCCTCCACGACCTCTGGCACCAGCACCAGCGTGCCGACCTCACCGCAGTGCCCACCGGCCTCGGTGCCCTGCGCGATGATGATGTCGACGCCGGCCGCGACCTGCTTGATCGCGTGTTCCCGGGCACCGACCAGCGCGGCGACCGGCACTCCGGCGGCCTTTCCGCGCTCCAGCATGACCGCCGGCGGCACGCCGAGCGCGTTGGCGATCAGCTTGATCGGGTGGCTGAACGCGACGTCCAGCAGCTCGTCCGGCGCCGGGATGCTCTGCGCGAACGCCAGCCCATCCGTCCCCGTCTGCGTGGCGGGGCTCACCCCGTGGGCAGCCAGGATCTCGTCCACGTAGGCCCGGTGCTCCGCCGGAATCGCCGCTAGCAGGGCGTCCATATCGATGGAGACGCCAGGCTGCAGCGCAGCCGCACGTTCCGGAACGATGATGTCGACCCCGTACGGACGGCCCTGGATGTGGTCGTCGATCCACGCCAGCTCGGTCTCGAGTTGCTCGGGAGTGAACATCGATCCACCGAGCACCCCGAACCCACCGGCCAGGCTCACCTCGACGACGACGTCGCGGCAGTGGCTGAAGGCCAGCAGCGGTAGGTCGATGCCGAGTAAATCGCAGATGGCGGTCTTCATCAGCGCGCTCCTCGTTGAGTGGGGTCGAGGTCATCGTGAACTCATGTGTTCATGTTGTAAAGTCTCGTTCCTGATCAGGAGGGGCCATGGCGCAGGAACGACCACCCGGAGGGCAGCGGGTCTACGGGGGGCTGAGCCCGGCCGAGCGGGTCGCCCGCCGCCGCGAGCAGTTCCTCGACGCCGCCGTCGAGGTGTTCGGCACCGTCGGCTGGGCCGGGTCGACGGTCGCCGACATCTGCCGCGCCGCGAAGCTGTCGCCGCGTTTCTTCTACGACGAGTTCCCCAGCCGTGAGGTGCTGTTCCTCGCCACCACCGATCGGGTCGCCAGCCAGGTCGAGCAAGTCGTCCGCGACGCGATCGCGACCGGCTCCGGCGATGTGCAGACCCAGGCGCGGCACGTGCTGACCGCACTGGCGGAGTACTTCACCGCCGATCCGCGGACGGTGCGGGTCGCGTTGATGGAGTCGCTCGCCACCCCGGAGTTCCGCGAGCAGCGGCGACTTCTGCTGGCGAGTTTCGTCGAACTGGCGGCCCGCCTGATGCGCCCGCTCCGGACCACGTCGGACGACGCCCCGGAGCGCGAGCGGCGTGACCTGCTCTCGGCAGGACTCCTGGTCGGGGGCGTCGTCGAGGTGTTGATCGCCGGCGCCACCGCGAACGAAGCGCACCCAGGCGCCGTGCCGCGCACCGACACCCCGAAGCGTCTCCCGACCGACCTCGGGGCGCTCGCCGTCCGGCGCCGCGGTGCCGCCGAACTCGTCGAGCACCTCACCGCACTGTTCACCGCTGCCGCTCGGCTCTGAGCTCCCGGAGGGCTAGACCTATGGACGACCACCGGTTACCCGTTCTCGTCGGTGTCGGGCAGGTCCGTGCCAACCGGAAGCGGGTGGTCGCCGAAGCGCGGGAGCCGCTGGCGCTGATCCTCGAAGCGCTCGACGTCGCCGCGGCCGACGCGAGCGCGCCCGGTCTCCTGGCCGCCGCCGACGCGATCTACACCGTGCGGGTCGCCAGCTGGGCCTACGACGACTTGTCCCGGGTGGTGGCCGACGGTGTCGAGGCCACGCCGCGGCACCGGGTGGACAGCCCGATCGGTGGTCAGTGGCCGGTCCGGCTGCTCGACCAGGCCGCGACCCGGATCGCGGCCGGCGAGAGCAGCGTCGCGCTGCTGGTGGGCGGCGAGGCGGCGGCGTCCGCCGCGGCGCTGCACAAGGCCGGCGTCGACCCGGTCACGGATCTGGGGTGGAGCGCCCGCCCCGGCGGCCCGGCCCCGATCGACGCCGCAGACCTGGGCAGCCCGGCGATGCAGGCCGCCGGGCTGCTGTTACCCACCCGGGTCTATCCGCTCTACGAGAACCGTCTGCAGGCCGACCTCGGGCTCACCCCGACGGAGAACGCGGAGTGGTCGGCGCGCCTCTACGCCGACCTGAGCGCGGTGGCCGCGACCAACCCGATCGCCTGGAACACCGAGGCGCTCGACCCGGCCGCGGTCGGCACCGTCACGGCGAAGAACCGACTGGTCTGTGAGCCCTACCCGCTCTCGATGAACGCGCTGCCGTTCGTCGACCAGGCCGCCGCGGTGATCGTCACGTCGCTGGCGGCGGCGCGGGCCGCCGGGGTGCCCGCCGAGAAGATCGTGCACCTCAACGCTGCCGCCGGCGTGGACGACATCGGCGACGTGCTGGCCCGTCCCAAGCTCGGCCGCTCCACCGCGCTCGCCGACGCGCTGACCGGCGCCCTCGACCGGGCATCCGTCTCCGCCGCCGACCTGGATCTGGTCGACATCTACAGCTGTTTCCCGATCGTCCCGAAGCTCGCCGGTCTCGCGCTCGGGCTGCCCCGGGACGCCGTCCTCTCGGTCACCGGCGGCCACTCCTCGTTCGGCGGACCACTGAACAGCTACTCGCTGCACGCGCTCGCCCGCGCGGTCGAGCGCATCCGGCGCGGTGACCGGTTGGCGCTGGTGCACGCCAACGGCGGATTCCTGACCTATCAGCACGCGGTCGTGCTCGGGTCCACCCCTACCGGGTTCGCGAGCGGTCCGGTGCAGGCCCGTACGGGTGGCCTTTCGGTCGCGGACGCCGGGCAGCTCGGCGACGTGGACCTGGTGGTCGAGACAGCCACGGTCGAGCACGACCGGGACGGCGCTCCGAGGCAGGCGTTCGTGGTGGTGAGCACCGAGGACGGTGTCCGTGCTGCGATCGCCACACCGTCCGGCGACCCCGCCGCGGCGGCTACCTGGTCGTTGGACGCCCTTCCGCCCGGTACCGCGACCCACACCGGACGCCGAGTGCACCTCCGCTCGGCGGACGGCGTCCCGACGCTCGTCGTCGGGGGCTGAGTGCGGAAGTTAGGTACCGGACGCATACGACCTGTCACGCATTGCGGAAACCCGTGTCGCTTGGACGCAAATCAGTGATCGCCTGATCTCGTAGCGCAACCTTGGCTACCGTGCCTCCAGCTCAGTCATCAAGGGGGCAGTGGTGCGCCAGAGAGCTCTGCTCGCGGTGGTGTTACTCGTGCTCCTGATGACTGCGGCGTGCGGCGGAGACTCGGATGACGCCCCGGACGACGACCCGTCCAGCTCCCGCCCGCCCGCCGCCGCCCCCGCGCCCAAGCGCTTCGATCCACCGGCCAGGTTCGCCAGCGAGGGCCAGACGCTCGCCAAAGCTCCCCGCCGGGGCGGAGCGCTGGGCAAACCGGAGGTGGCCGCGGTCTTCGTCGGCAGCACCCTGGTCTACGTCGACGAGTCCTCGCTCGCCGGCATCGACGTGGTCACCGGCGACGACCGCTGGGTCACTCCGATGCCGGGTGTGACGATCGCGGAGTCCACCCAGATCGCGACTCCCATCCTCTACGAGGACCGGATCTACGTCGCGGCGGCGATGACGGTGCCGGACGGCCCTCGGGTGTCCAGCCACCGGGCGATCTCGCTGGCCGCGGTGGACCCCTCCACCGGCGCGGAAGTGTGGACCGCCACGATCGAAGCGCTGCCGGGCGATCCGGTCCAGGACGTGCGGTTGGTCGGCGTCACGGCGGACTCGATCGTGCTGGACACCTCGACGACCACCTACGTCGTCGATCCGCAGACCCGGCGCACCCGCTGGCAGACCCAGTTCTTCGAACCGACGGTCGTCGACGGCACGGTGGTGGCCGGTCAGCTCGGTGAGGACGCCACCGAAACGAAGACCAGGACGGTCGGCCTGCGGCTGACCGATGGTGTGCAGCTCTGGTCCAGTGCGGCGGCGGCGCAGCAGGGCCGGTCGTTCCCGCTGGGGCCCGGCTTGATGGCGGTCCACGGGCGGGACTTCGCCAGCGCGGAGCCGTTCTTCGATTTCCTCGACCCGGCCACCGGCGAGAGTCGCTACCCGGGCGACAGCGACGAACTCAGCGCGCTCCAGAGCTGCTGGTTCGACGGTCGGACGCTGGTCGTCTGCGCGGCGACCGGCACCCGTACGGTCGCGGTCGGCTACAACTGGTCCGACCTGGCGGAGATCTGGGAACTCCCGGTCGGCGACCGGGCTGCCCCTCGCGTCACCGGGGCTTGGCACGGAGCCGTCTACGGCCTGTTGAAAGGCAAGCCGGTCACTCTGGACGGACGATCCGGAGCCGTCCGCACCAACGCCGCCGGGGCGGCGCCCGCTCTGGTCAACGAATACGCGGGGGTGTCCGCCGAGTCCGGATCGTTGCGATTGTTTCCGGCTCTGGCCTAGGGCGTGCTGAACAGCCGAATGCCCCGGGTGCCTGACGGCGGTACCCGGGGCAGTGAGGGTTATTCAGCCTCCCACCTGTGCCCGTTCAGAACGGTGCGGAAGGGCCGGCTGAATAACCCTCTATCGATACGCGGATCAAACCGAGCTAACTCGGTCAGTAGCCCTGGGTGTTCAGCACCCAGGTGCCACGGCAGCGCCAGTCGTTGCTGCCCCACTTGTTCCAGCTCTGGTGCCAGCCCTTGTAACCGCGCTTCGTGAAGTCGCAGTCGTAGGAGTCCCACCAGCCCTTGTGCACGCCACGCTTACCGGCGGCCTTGCAGGCCTTGTAGCTGCGGTGGAAGCCCTTGACCCGGTCGTGCTTCCACTTGTGGCCGCCCTTGTAGTGGCCCTTGTCCTTGTCCCAGTGCTTGTCCTTGTCCCGGTCGTGGTCACGCTTGCAATCGGCGTCGCAAACGTCCTTCTTGCCGTGGTCCTTCTTGTACCAGTCACCCTTCGAGTGGCCAGACGAGTAGTCCTTCTTCTTGTCCGCAGACGCCCACTTCACCTCGGTCTTCTCGATCTTCGTGTAAGACCCGGCGACCGCAGAAGACGACTCGTGGTCGGAGCCCCAGTCGTTCTGGTAGCTGCCACCCGCGTACTCGTCACCGCTGGGCGTCGACGCGGATGCCGGCGCGGCGAGACCGATCGTGGCGCCACTGGCCAGGGCCAGCCCTGCAACCGAGAGAGCCGTCCGTCGTGCCTTGCTTCCCATTTACTGCCTCCTCTGGTGTTTCAGGCGGAATGAGCAAAGCAGACGCATCGGCGTTTTTTCGGCCCCGAAAGGGGCCTTACGCCAATCACTATTTGTGTGAATAGGGAGTTTTGCCCGCCAGAGTGAACCGCCGAGATACGTTCGGAAGATCGGCTCTCGGCCGTTCGGCCGGTTTTGCCGAGATGCCCGTTACCTAACTCGGAGAACAGATGTGCCGCTTCTGCGGCTTTCGGCGTTCTCGATCATCCACTCCGGACGCGTTGGTGAGTGATCGCCATTCCTCGCGTCCGAGAACCCGCGCACACAAAGAGGACGGACCGGAGCGATGTCCGGTCCGTCCTCGTGCTCGAAGGGTGAAAGTGTTACCCGGCTGTCGGGTCGATGACCTGGATCGTGCCGCCCGCCGACGTCGCGTTGTGGCACAGCGCCCGACGGAGGACGTCGTTCGGTGCCAGGTGATCCCAGGTCGGCACCACGATCGCCGACGCCTCGCGCAGGTAGAGGTGGCGGAGGCAGGCGGAGAACCCGGGGCGCCGTGCGTCGTCGTCGGTGACGTCGTCGCGGTGCACGCGGAGCAGCGTCAGGCCACGTTCGCGGGCGTACTGGGCGATGGCCGCCACCAGCGGTGCGGTCACGTCGTCGTCGAGGTCGTCGGTCTTCCGTGCCAGCGCGACGAGCGGATCGCTCGGGGCCGACGTCGCCCGTAGATACCCCACGACCACGCGGGAGACCTCGCTGCGGGGCGGCTCGGGCTCCGGCTGCCGAACGGGGGACGCCCGGTCGAGCGCGGCGAGCAGCCGGGTGGCGTCCGGATGTTCTTCCGGGGCGACGACCAGCGGCGGCGGCCAGGCGGTCGGTGCGGTGGGTGTCGCCGGAAGCGTGACCGGCGCGGCGAAGCCGTGCCGTCCTGCGCCGTGCGACTCGGCCGGGCTCAACTCGCGAACCCCTGCGGTCATGCTCGTCGGTACTCCTTGCGCCGTCACGGTCGACCGGTCACGTTCCAGGTCGGGCTGGGTCGTGGGATTCCTCGGCGACGAACAGTCGACCGCCGGCGTCTTCCACGAGGTAGGCCAGCGAGTCGCGGACGTCGGGATGCCAGGACAGATGAGCGACGTCGAGCAGCAGGACCCCCTCGGCACGCCGTTCCCGCACGTCGGCCAGTGCCGCGGCGAAACCGGTTCGCTCTCCGCGCTTACCCCGGTTCGCCTTCGGACCGACGGCGTCCGCATAGACGTGTCGCAGCTCCAGCGCGCGGTGTTCGGCGTAGCGTCGTAGAGCTTCGTGATCCGCGATCGAATTCGGATCGCCCGTGCGAGGCGGTCGTAGGTAGCCGACAACTGTCGTTGCCATCTGGTCTCTCCGGGTCTCGGGCTGCTGGACAGGCGTCACCGCACGGAAGACAGGGCGGTGACACCTCGGCGGTCCCGGTAGACGCCGTGGGTCACATGCTGACGACCTCTGTCTCGATAGTGCATCCGCGTCCCCTGCAATGCAACTCCCACTTCGGCGTGGTGCGATTTCGAGGCTGGTGTGGTGGTTCGCGTGGTGCCACACTCGCGCCGTGTCAGGAAGCCCCACGGTTCGTCGCCGTCGTATCGCCAGAGAGCTGCGCCACCTCCGCGAGAAGGCGGGGATGACGCTCGAACAAGCCGCCCGTCAGCTCGACATGTCACGCAGCAATCTTTCCCGTATAGAGACCGCTCAGATCGGTATCAAGCCCCGAGATGTCCGGGCCGCACTGGCCCTCTACGGCATCACCGGTGAAGATTCCGAATCCCTCATCGAGATTGCCCGCGGCGCCCAACAGCGGGGCTGGTGGCAGAACTACGCCGACGTGCTGCCGTCGTGGTTCGAGTTCTACGTCGGCCTGGAGGCCGAGGCGGTCAAGATCAGCACCTACGAGGCCGAAGCCGTTCCCGGCCTCTTGCAGACCGAGTCCTACGCCCGTGCCGCCTTCCGGCTCACCGCCGGGGACGACGACGTCGACCGTAAGGTCGCGGCCCGCCTGCGCCGTCAGGACCTGTTGAGAGGAGATTCTCCGGCGGAATTGTCCGTCGTCCTGAACGAAGCAGTTTTGTTGCGGGCGTTCGGTGGCGTAACGGTGATGCGTGAGCAGCTTCTGTACATAGTCGAGCTATCAGCGCTACCCAACGTAACCGTTCAAGTCTTGCCATTTTCGGTCGGCGGGCACCCCGCGATGACGACACCCTATGTCATCCTTAGTTTCCCGGATCCTGACGACAATTCTGTCGTCTACCTGGATAACCTCACTGTGGGTATCGCTCTGGAGGAACCGGACCAGGTGGAGGGGTATACCCTCGTGCACCAAAAGCTGTGTGGCATAGCGCTCAGTCCGGAGCAATCCGTACTCCGGATCCGCGAAGCCGCTGGTGACATGTCGTAGTCGTGGCAGGAAAGCTGAGGCAGGTATGGCAAACATCGATCTCACTTACGCTCCGTGGCGCAAGAGCACTGCGAGCACGGGGAACGGCAACTGTGTCGAGGTTGCTCTGATGGAGTCTGTCGTTGCGGTGCGTGACACGAAGGACCGGCGTGGACCGGCTCTGGTGCTCCCCGCAGCCGGCTGGCGCTCGTTCATCAACGGCGCCAAGTCCGGCGAGTTCGACCTGAACTGAAACGCACGACCCAACCACCTGGGATCCCCGCACGCGGACCGCGCCCGGCCGTCCAGGCCGCGGCCGGATCCCGCGGCGGGGGTGGTGTCGAACTACGAGGCGGGGCGGATAACCAGGTCGCGCAGCGCAGCGTCGCTGCCCCAAGCGCTGAATCGCACTGCACCGCATCCGCCGGTCACTGGGACGGCGCCGTCGGTCAGCGGCTGTCCGTCGAACCACGCGGCGGCGTGCGTCCCGTCCAGGTCGACGCGGATCGCCGCGTCCTCCGCCGTACTCGCGAGCGCCCCGAGCGTCGTCCCGTCTCCGGCGACCAGCCGGACCTCTTGGTCGGCGCGGGAGTACTCGATCGAGAGCACGGCCGGGACCGTCGGGTCGGAGCCGGCTCGGATCTGGAGCGCCAGACCCGACGGAGGCTGCTCGGCGGCCGGGACCGCGTTCGCGGTCTGCGGAGTGCTCCCCGCGCTCTTCTGCCGCGCGTCTGCGCCGAGTGAGACGTCGCCGGTGCGGACGCTGGCCTCGAGCCGACCGTCGCAGAACTGTGCGTCCGAGAAGTAAGCGCCGCCGGTCGCCGGATCGGCGGTGGGTGCGTGAACGGTCACGCCGCGCTGCGGATCGCCGCTGACCGTGGCGTCGCCGTACGGCTGCGCGGTCGTCGGCCGCAATGCCGCCGACTCCGGCCGTTCGTCGGAGCGGGGCTTGGTCAGGTCGTGGGCGCGTAAGCCGACCATCAACGCGAGCAGTAGGACGATCCCCGCGACGATCGCGCCCATGCGTGCCGGTGCGCCGCGCCGGGTGCCGCGGACGCTGAGCGCGACGAGTACGCCGATCACGACGATCACCGCCGCCACAGTGACCTGATCGGACCTGCTCAGAGACTCCACTGCACCGCCCTCCGGTATGGGGCGTGCATGCCCGCTCCGGCGGAGGCCTAACACCTCACCAGGTGGCCGGCCGGAGAGGGCCGCGTCCGGCGATCCGGCGGAGGTCGGCGACGAGCGCGGCGATCCGGTCCGGCCCCAGCACGGCTGCCCAGGCGCTGACGGCCTCGGTGGCGGCTGCGTCGGCGGCGCGGGTACAGGCCCACCCCCGGTCGGTCAGCACGATGAGGCGTGCACGGGCGTCCGACGGGTGCGGACGCCGTTCGACGTAACCCTTACCGACCAGTTCCTCGACGAGTTGGCTCGCGGCCTGTTTGGTGACGCCCAGGTGCTCGGCGATATCGGTGACGGTCGCGCCGTCCGGGGCGAGGCGGGCGAAGACGTAGCCGTGTGTGGGGCGGAGGTCGTCGAAGCCGCGCCGGGCCGTACCGCTGTGGATTTGCCCGACGAGTGTGCTGGCCGCGCTGAGCAGCAGCGTCGAGAGCGCGAGTTCGTCCGCCATGGAATCACCTTGACACAGAAGTCAGCCTGCTTGACTATTTGGTCAAGCAGATTGACTAAAGGAAGGAGTGGCGATGCCCGTTCTGAACGCCGCCTCGGCGGTGACCCACGAGGTGCACGGAAGCCGGTTCACCTCCTACGTGCGACCGGCGGCCGGAAGTGCCGAACTCTGTGCCTGGCGGCTGGACGTGCCGCCCGGCACCACCGGAGTGCCGCACCGGCCGAGCCGGGAGGAGGTGCTGGCGATCCTGGGTGGGGCGGCCCGGGTGACCCTCGACGGCGAGGTGCGTACCGCGGTCGCGGGGGACGTCGTGCTGGTCCCCGCCGGCGCGAGTTTCCAGCTCGACGTCGAGGGTGACGAGCCGCTGCGCGCCTGGGTGACGACGTCGGTCGGCCTCACCGCTCTCCTGGAGGACGGCTCGACGCTGACCCCACCCTGGGCGCACTGAGCACCGCAGGTGCTCAGTGGTTCTGACCTGGAGCGCGCTGAGGGCGGCGCTGGCAGTCGAGCGCGAGGCCGCAGCGAACCACTGATTCGCCGTTGTCGGGCGCCGCGCGAGGCAGCATCCGCTGGGCTCGACCTTGCGGTGGTCTCAAGGCCTCGCGCTCGCCTGCCGGCGTTGTTCTCAGCGTGCCGCGCTCCGGGTGACGACTAGTTGGCCTCTGTGGTTGCCCCAGGCGGAGCGCCATGCGGCGGCTAGGCGGGCGCGGTCGGCTTGGTCGACCTTGATGCACCCGAGCGTCCGGTAATGACGGAACGGCGCGCCAGGGGCGCCGCTCGAGTGGATGAACAAGTCGTTCCGCACCGTCTTCCGATTGCGACAGACGCGGTCGGACACCCGCCAGACGTCGCCGCGGACCGCCGGATTACCGGCCCGGTAGTTCGGCCGGAACCAGACCGAGTACCGCCCCACCGGCAGTACCCCCCGGTTCTTCGCGCACTCGTTCAGGGATCCCAACCCGCTACCCGCTCGGACGGTGACGAACCGGCGCGCCTGGTCGCGGCGCGAGGAGTAGTAGAGCGTCAGCCGGCTGTTCTGCGGCGCGCGGACGTTGATGACGTAGTGGAAGCGGGGCAGTGTCCGCGCGGAGTGGCGGTCGTAGACGCCGGTGACCTGCGTGCCCGCCACGGCCGGCGGTGCGGCCAGCCCGAGTGCGACGACGGCGCCGAGGGTGCTGACGGCGCCGGTGGCGACGGCCACGATGCTGCGAATGATTCTCAACCCGATCTCCTCTCGACGCGCGCACGGATAGCGCGCGAGAGAACAGGACACACCAGCAGAAAAGCCCCTAGTGGAGCGGGTTGGTGTTTCTAGATTTATCGACTCCGCTCCAAACGTGGCGGACGGCCCAGGTGCCGATCGAGAGGGCGGACCCGAGTACGTTCAGGCTGACCTGTACTACGCGACTTGGAGTTGGACATGGCGCTTACCAGCACCGCGACCGCGCACTGGGAAGGAAGCCTTTTCGAGGGCAAGGGGTCGGTCAACCTCGACTCCTCCCGCGTCGGCTCGTTCGACATCAACTGGAAGGCCCGCTCGGAAGGGCAGGACTCCACGACCACGCCGGAGGAGTTGCTGGGCGCCGCACACGCGTCCTGCTTCTCGATGGCGCTCTCCAACGGGCTGGCCAAGGCCGGCACGCCGCCGACCGCGCTGAACACCACGGCTGACGTGACGTTCGTGCCCGGCACCGGCATCACCGGTATCGCGCTGACCGTGCGTGGCGAGGTTCCCGGCATCTCGGCAGACGACTTCGCGGCCGCCGCGGCTGACGCCAAGGTGAACTGCCCGGTCAGCAAGGCGCTCGCGAGCGTCGAGATCACTCTCGACGCCGCGCTCGTCTGAGCCTGCGACTGATCCGAAGGGCCCCGGGAAACCGGGGCCCTTCGCTGTGTGGGCACTCTCGACGTCGGCGCGGAGGTGTCTGCCGAAAAGGGCTCGTTTGTGAGACCGGGGCTGCGGATCCGCTCCGAGCCGGAAAACTCGGGTGAACTGGGCGTGAGTACCGGCCGTTATGCGGGTAGCCCTTCGAGTGCCACCTGGTGAGGGAGGGCAGCCATGGAAAGGCCGCCAACGCGCTTCGACGTCAGCACGACCGAAGGCTGCACCGTCATGCGCGTCTTGGGTGACCTCGACTCGGACTCGGCGCCCACGCTCCGATCGATGCTGGCCAAAGAGTTCGACGCTGGGCGCGATGTCATCGTCGACTTGGCCGACTGCCCGTTCCTCGACTCGGTCGGCATCGGTGTGCTGGTCTACGGCTGGAAGGCCGCGGAAACCCAGGGCGCACGCTTCCACCTACGCAACATCGGCCGGTACGCGCAGCGGGTACTGGACTTGGTCGGGCTGAGCGACCTGATCCCGGTGGCGTGACAGAAATCGGCGCCGACCTCCGTCGCAGGGTCGGCGCCGATTCCGTGGGTGGCCGACGAGTCAGCCGTTGGTGAAGAAGGTGGGCGTGAAGTCGGCGGAGTGCCGGCTCGGGTGCTGCTCGAACGCCCGCACGACGTCCTCGGCGGCTTCCCGGAGTTCGGCGATCTCCATCTCACTGAACACGTGCGGCGCGGTGTCGAGCACGCAGTGGGCGCCCAGCACCTGGCCGGACGGCGCGATCAGCGGCGCACCGGCGTAGGCGCGGATCCCGTCGAGTTCGACGACCGGGTTCGTGCACTGCATGGGATCGGTGGTGGCGTCCGAGACGATGTACGGCTCGCAGGTCAGCACCGTCTGAGCGCAGAACGCCCACTCCGCGGGTCCGCCCGGGCCGCCGCGGAGCCAGCCGTCGACGCCGTGGCTGCCAGCGATCAGCATCGCGTTGTCCAGCATCAGCGTGCTCATCGCCATCGGCAGGTGCAGGTGCGAGGCGGTCCGCATCGCGATCGCGTCCAGCTGCTGTTTGAGGTGCGGGTCGTCGAGTTCGTAGTTCGCCAGTGCCGCCAGGCGCTGCCGGTCGGCCAGGCGGTGGTGCAGGAGGGTGCTCATGCGCTGCTCCCGATCAGTTCCCGGTCGGTGGCGATCGCGTCGAAGGCCGCCACCCGGATCTCCAGCGAGCGGCCGCACAGCGCGGTGATCGGATCGCTGGACTTCATGGCCTCGATGACCCGGTCCAGCGCATCGGGGTCGGTCTCACGCCCGGTGAGACGGGTCTCGCGGAGCAGCTGGTGCCAAATGCGGTCGGTGATCTCGGCGTAGATCTCGGCCAGAGCCTGGTGGGCCTCGTCGAGGTCGGGCCGGGGCAGGCCGTAGGGCCCGGACGTGGCGCCGGGTGGGGGGTGCGGGAGATCGATCATGGTCGTCGTCCGTCCTCACGTGCCGCCACGGGAAAACTACGGGCGGTTACCACGATGATCACCCATTTTGCCCGTTTCGCCAAGATCCAGCCGCCGATCGCCGCGCGCACAGCGTCCATATGGCGTTGTGGCAGTTTCAAGCGCCGCCAGGCGCGCGCAGTTGAAATTCGTTACGGACCTGGAGCGGGCCGCCTACCGGCGACGGCCGGGGAGTTGGGCTGTCTGTCCGTAGAACTGCTCGATCTGCACTACGACGTTTTCGAACTCGGCGAAGTCGACCGGCTTGGTGACGTACGCGTTCGCGTGCAGGTCGTAGGAGCGCAGGATGTCTTCGTCCGCGGCCGACGTGGTCAGCACCACGACCGGGATGCTGGCGAGCGACTCGTCGAGCTTCAGCTCCTCCAGCACTTCCCGCCCGCTCTTGCGCGGCATGTTCAGGTCCAGCAGTACGAGATGGGGTCGCGGCGCGTCCTCGTAGGTGCCCTCGCGCCGGAGGAACTGCATGGCGACGACGCCGTCCGGCACGACGTGCAGCGTGCTGCCGATGCCGTGGGTGGCCAGCGCCTCTTCGATGATCATGACGTCGCCCGCGTCGTCGTCGACGATCAATACCTCGAAGGGTGGGGGCGAAGAGTACTCAGTCATGTGGGGCCTCCTACCGCGCAGACGGATCAGGGTCCCGCGCGCTTCTGGACGGGAGACTGCCGCTCATCGTACGGGTGTGGCGACGTTCGGCGGTATAGCGACCGTCCAGGCTGGGTATGGCTGACTGTTACGCCTCTTCGGGGCCGCGGATCGGTAGCGTGACGGCCATCGTCGTGCCCGGATGACCGTGCCGGACCTGGATCGTGCCGGCGTGCCGCTCGGTGATCGCACGGGCCAGTGTCAGGCCGAGACCGGTGCCGGTGATGCCGCGAGCGGTGGCGGCGGACGACCGGAAAAAGCGTTCGAACAGCCGTGACCGCTCCGCCTCCGGGATCCCGATTCCGCCGTCCGAGATCGTCAGTGAAACGAGCTCGCTGTCCCGCTGCAGTCGTACCCGGACGTCACCACCGTCCGGGGAGTAGCGCACCGCGTTCGAGAGCAGCTGATCGACCAACTGTCGCAGACGTGTGGGATCCGCGCAGATCGCCAGCGTCCGCGGAGCGTCCACTCCGATCGTGACGTCGTTCGTTTCGGCCATGGGCCGCAGCGTGGACACCGCTGCGTCGAGCAGGTCGACGAAGTCGACCTGCACCAGGTCGAGCGTGATGTCGCCGGACTCGAGCCCGGCGAGGTCGAGCAGGTCGGTGACGATCCGGCGCAGCGCGTGCGCGTTGCGGTCGACGGACTCCAGCAGGGTCCGGTTGTCGCCGGTGATCCGCTCGGTGTCGGTGAGTAGGAGCTCGGTGTGCGAGACGATCGACGTCAGCGGCGTGCGGAGCTCGTGGCCGACGAGTGCGAGGAAGTCGTCCTTGGTTCGGGTCAACTCCAGCGCGAGCTCGTCGGCGCGGCGTCTGGCCAGGAACTGCCCGACGTGCGCGGCGACGCCGCCGAGCAGCCCGAGCAGTGCCTCGTCCGGTTCGTCGACCGTGCCGCCGAAGAAGGTCAGGACGCCGATGAACTGCTCGGAGGTCCGGATGGGCACCGCGACCGCGGACCGGAGGCCGTAGCGGCTCGCGGTTGCGGCGAGGCTGGGGTGGCCGCTGGTCGTGACGTCGGCGTACCAGCGTGGTGTGCCGGTCGCCCAGACCTCACCGGGCAGCCCGACGCCACGGGCCAGCGGCTCGGGCAGCGGATCCGACGGCTGGTGCCCCGGCGCGACCCAGCGGGCGGCCGCGTACAGCATGCTCTCGGCCTCGTCGGCCAGCCAGAGCTCCCCGTACGGCCAGGACAGCCGAGTACCGACCGCCGCCAGGACCCCGGTGCCGGCGTCGGCGAGCGACGCCTCGGTGGTCAGTGCTTCCGAGACCGCGAGTTCGCAGTCGCCGAGCCGCGCGGCCATCCGGCGCTCGGTGATGTCGTGGAGGGTCAGCAGCGCTCCCAGCAGGCGCCCCTCGTCGTCCCGGACGGGCTGGCCGTGCACCCGGTAGGTCCGGGGGCGCTGTCCGTCCGGGCCGAGGTGGATCTCCATGCCCTGCAGCCGCTCGCCGCGCAGGGCCCGGCTGAGCGGGAGTTCCCCTTGCACGACCCGGGACCCGTCCGGGTTGCGCAGGCAGCCGGTGATCCGTTGGACGTCGGCACCGATCCGCAGCTCACCGCGGCTGTCGGAGTCGTGCTCCCAGCTCGCCGCGTCGCCGCGGTCGCAGGCCCGCGCCATCGCGCGGTTGAACAGCAGGATCCGTCCCTTTGAGTCGCACAGCACGACGGCAGCGTCGAGGTTCTCGAGTAGCGCGCGGAAGTACGGCTGCGGAAGGTGGGCCGGGAAGTCTGCGGTGATCGTGTCCTGCTGAGGCATCTCGCGGACATTAATCCAGAAACGGCGTAATTCTCTCGCCGCGTCCGAACCCCCTCGTCAGCGGTAATGGTCCGGCGGCACGGGAGCGAGCCAGCCCACCAGAGCGCGGGCCGCGCGTAGTACCAGCGAGCGCTCGTAGGTCAGCACGTAGTCGAAGCGACGCTCGGCGTCCGGTCCGTCGTCGCCGACGTCGCGGGCCACCAGCGCACCGGCGAAGTGCGGACCGACCACCACGACGTTCCACTCGTGCCGGAGCGGGTCTTGCGCATCCAGCACAGCGCCCCGGACACCCGGCGCCGGCTCGATCGCCACGCCCTCGCCGAGAGCTGCGACCAGACCGGCCGACTCGGCGAGCCGGGCGAACCGCTGCCTGGTCGTCGGCGTCAGGAACCGGTCGTGCTGGAAGCACGCGAGGACGACCGGCGGCTCCTCGCTGTCCAGGCCCTTGGTCTCCAGGTACTTGCTGATCGCGAGCAGCGAGTCCTTCGACGCCCGCCGCGCCGGACGGCAGGACGACAGGATCTGGAACGGGGTGCCGGCCGGCGCCTGGGGCATGCCCCGGTAGAGGCGCTCGGGCGGCAGCGACGGTGCGCGCTCGGTCGGCAGCGGCCCCGGCCGCCCGGTCAGCCAGCCCTGCACGATCGACGCACCCATCGTGCGGGCGGTCGCGAGGTGCGTCGAGGTCTCGACGCCCTCGGCGAGGATCGCTGCGCCGGACCGCTCCGCCTGCGCGATCACGCTGTTCACGACGCGGGCCGTCGACAGGTCGTGCGGATGCCGCAGCAGGTGCATGTCCAGCTTGATGACGTCGGGGTCGAGCAGCGGCATCAGGGCGAGCGATGCCGGGATCGCGCCGACGTCGTCCAGCGCGATGCTGCAGCCGGCCGCCCGGAGCGTCGATGCGGCCGTGAGCAGGCCCGCGGGGTCGGCGGCGATCGAACGCTCGGTCATCTCGATGACCAGGTGCAGACGACGCTCGGCCTCCCGGATCGCGGGCAGCAGGTCGTCGGGGCAGGGGGTGGACGCGGCGAGCGGCTCGGCGTTGACGAACAGCGCGGTGGACCGGTCGAGCCCGGCGGCGATCGCGGCGCGGCCGATCCGGGCGCGGCACGCCCAGTCCAGCTCGGTCAGCCGACCCACCTCGGCGGCGGCCGCGAAGAGCGCGGCGGGGTTCTCCCACGGCGTGCCGACCGGGCCCCGGCTCAGAGCCTCGTACCCCATCAGCGCCCGGTCGTCGGCGCGGACCAGCGGCTGGAACACCGGAAAGATCGCGCGGGCGTCGATCACGTCGTGGATGGTGGGGAACCGGTTCGCCGCGCGGTCGGCTCGGCTCGGCCGCACCGCACCGACCGCTCCCTGCCGGGCCTGCGCCGCGATCGACCCGGGACGCGGCACGACTCGGAGCGCGCCGTCGTCGCTGGGCAGCGCCTTGGCGGCGGAGCGCAGCGAGGACTGCGGCTGGGTCGCGAGCGGGGCGGGACGGTTGTCGGTCACGTCGAGTTGATCGGTGGCGTGGGTTACTCGGTGAGTAGTGAGCGGTTGCGGTTCGGGTGTCTCGTCCTCCGACCTGCCCGGTGCGTTCGCGGGGTTCCGGCATAGGCTGGAAACCGTGAGCACACACTTCGATGTCGTGGTACTGGGCGCGGGCCCGGGTGGGTACGTCGCCGCGATCCGAGCCGCGCAGCTCGGCAAAAAGGTGGCGATCATCGAGAAGCAGTACTGGGGTGGGGTGTGCCTCAACGTGGGCTGCATCCCGTCCAAGGCGCTGCTCCGGAACGCCGAACTGGCCTACATCTTCCAGAACGAGGCCAAGCAGTTCGGCATCACTGTCGACGGCACGGTCTCGGTGGACTTCAAGCCCGCGTTCGACCGGAGCCGCAAGGTCGCCGACGGCCGGGTCAAGGGCGTCCACTTCTTGATGAAGAAGAACAAGATCCAGCAGTTCCACGGCTGGGGAACGTTCACCGACGCGAACACGATCGAGGTCGCGCTCAACGACGGCGGCAGCGAGACGGTCACGTTCGACAACGCGATCATCGCGGCCGGTGCCACCACGCGACTGCTGCCCGGCACGCAGCTGTCCGAGCGGGTCGTCACCTACGAGGAGCAGATCCTCACCGACAACCTGCCGGAGAGCATCGTCATCGCCGGCGCCGGCGCGATCGGCGTCGAGTTCGCGTACGTGATGCGGAACTACGGCGTCGACGTCACGATCGTCGAGTTCCTCGACCGGCTGGTGCCGCTGGAGGACGTCGAGGTCTCCACCGAGCTGGCCAAGCGCTACAAGAAGCTCGGCATCAAGGTGCTCACCTCGACCCGGGTGGAGTCGATCGACGACTCCGGCGAGCGCGTCAAGGTCGTGGTGTCGAAGGACGGGCAGCAGCAGACCCTGGAGACCGACAAGGTGCTCCAGGCGATCGGGTTCTCGCCCCGCACCGAGGGCTACGGCCTGGAGAAGGTCGGCGTGAAGCTGACCGAGCGCGGCGCGATCGACGTCGACGAGTTCTGCCGGACGAACGTCCCGCACGTGTACGCGATCGGTGACGGCACCGCCAAGCTGATGCTGGCGCACGCCGCCGAGGCGATGGGCATCATCGCGGCGGAGACGATCGCCGGCGCCGAGACGATGTCGCTCGACTACGTGATGATCCCGCGGGCCACGTACTGCCAGCCGCAGATCGCCAGCTTCGGCTACACCGAGGCCCAGGCGCGCGAGAAGGGCTACGACGTCCAGGTCGCGAAGTTCCCGTTCACCGCGAACGCCAAGGCGCACGGCCTGGGCGACCCGGGTGGCTTCGTGAAGATCCTGTCCGACGCCAAGTACGGCGAGCTGCTCGGTGCGCACATGATCGGCCCGGACGTGACCGAGCTGCTTCCGGAGCTGACGCTGGCGCAGCAGTGGGATCTGACGGTGCACGAGGTGGCGCGGAACGTCCACGCTCACCCGACGCTGTCCGAGGCGGTCAAGGAGGCCGTCCACGGCCTCGCAGGGCACATGATCAACTTCTGACGCCGCGGCCCGACACTCATTTACGTCAAATCCGCCTCCACGCGCGCCGTGGGGGCGGATTTGACGTAAATCCGCGCGGAGCCCGGGCGCGCGTCTGTTCGCTGGACAACGTTCGCGTCGCGAGCGTGCTCACGTGTCAGCGAGACGTCACTAGCGCTGACTAACGAATCGATGGCCCATACGTTCTTCGGCATGGGAATCTTTTCTGCGTTCAAGCAAGCGGCCGACGGATTCAAGCAGCTGGCCGGAGGTGTCGACGAGGAACTCCTGCGGACCGGTAGACCGGCTCGCGGCCTCATCCTCGACATCCAGCTCACCGGTACCACCGTCCAGGTGGGTGGACCGCCGGAGCGGGTTTGCGTCTTCACGCTCGAGGTCACGCCCGACGACACCCCGGCCTACCAGGCCGTTGTCCGTCAGCGCATCGCCGAGCACGTGCTGCCGCGCCTCCAGCCCGGGATGACGTTCGTCGCGGTCCGGGTGGACCCGGCCAACCCCGGCCGAGTCGCGATCGACTGGGCCAGTGAGCCGCCGGTGGTCCGGGCAACTCCGACGGCCGGTGTTCCGTCCGCGGCCGAGCTGCTCGCGACCGGCATCCCCTGCGAGGCCGTGATCATTCAGAGCGCCCCGCTGGGGATGCGCAACCCGCAGGGCGTCGACCTGCACGCGTTCGTTCTGACGATCATGCGCCCGGGTGTCGCGCCGTACCAGATCCAGGTCGGCAACCCGGTTCCGCAGCACGCGGTGCCGCTGGTCTACCCCGGATCGCGGCTGAGCGCCCGCGTCTCGCCGTCCGAGCCGAATGCGGTCGCGATCGACTGGGACACGTCCCTGGCCGCCGCCCAGCGCTGACGTTGACGTCCGGGCGTTAGCGCTGGCGCGCGGATTTTCGGGAAGAGCACCTGTCCAGGGGCCGGCGGGTGCGGATTTTCGGGAAGAGCACCCGTCCGGGGGCCGGCCGGGACGGGTTTTCGGGAAGAGCCCCTGCGCGCGGGCACGCAGGGGCGGATTTCGGGGATCGCGTCAGCCGCGGGCCGCGGACTTTCGAGACCTTGCGGTTTCAGCCAGTGGAACGGCGGCGTTTTCGGGCGGCGGTGTGGGGCAGGGCGGAAGAGCCCACACCGCGCCGCACGCCAGGAGGCCGCCCGTGCAGCTCACCGCACTGGACCGCGTCGCCCGCACCGTTCTCGCGCTGTGCTGGATCGTCGTCCTACTCGAGGGGTTCGACCTCTTCGTCTACAGCACGGTGATCCCGGAACTCCTGGACGACCCCGACTGGCAGCTCACCGCGTCCGAAGCTGGCCGGATCGGCAGTTACGCCACGTTCGGCATGCTGATCGGCTCGCTCGCGGTCGGCACCGTCACCGACTGGATCGGCCGCCGGAAGGCGATCATCGGGTGCACGGTCTGGTTCTCGGTGCTGATGGCGGCCTGCGCGCTCGCACCGAACCCGACCGTCTTCGGGATCGGCCGCTTCCTCGCCGGGCTCGGCCTGGGTGGCTTGATCCCGACCGCGATGCCGCTGGTCATGGAGTACATCGGCGAACACCGCCGGGGCGCGGGCGCTACCTGGATGATGACCGGCTACCACGTCGGCGGTCTCGTGGTGGCCGCGCTTGCGATCGCGGTGCTGCCCGCGTTCGGCTGGCGCGCGATGTTCTGGGCCGGCGCGCTCCCGATCGTCGTCATGCTTCCGCTGCTGTGGCGGTACCTGCCGGAGTCGGTCGACTTCCTGCTGGCCCGCGGACGGACGGCTGAGGCGGAGGCCGTCGCCCGCCGTCACCACGTCGATCTGGACGCCGCTCGAGCCCGGGTCGCGGCGGCGGACACCGGAGAGCAACCGACCCGATCGGCGGCGCTCCGCACGATCTTCGGTCACGGGTACCTGGCGGCCACACTGCTGTTCTTCCTCGCGTCATTCTGCGGGCTGCTCCTGGTGTACGGGTTCGGGACCTGGTTGCCGGAGCTCATGCGGGATTCCGGCTACGGCCTCGGCTCTGCGCTCTCGTTCCTGGTCGTGACCAACGTCGGGGCGGTGGCCGGGCTGTTGCTCACCGGACCGATCGCCGACCGGCTCGGCACCAAGCGGGCGTCGGCGATCTGGTTCCTCACCGGGGCGGTGTTCGTCGGTCTGCTCAGCATCCGGATGCCGTCCGCGCTGATCTACCTGGCCGCGGCGCTGGCCGGGTTCTTCCTGTTCACCGCGCAAGTGGTGCTCTACGCCCACGTCGGTTACCACTACCCGACCGCGACGCACGCGACCGCGCTCGGCTGGATCGCCGGCGTGGGGCGGGTGGGCTCGGTGATCGGGCCGGCGCTGGGCGGCGTACTGCTCGACGAGGGCGCGGGCGTGTGGAGCTTCTACGTGTTCGCGCTGGCCGGACTGATCGGCGCGGTGGCGATGGCGCTCGCGCCGCATTCGCCGTTGGCACCGACCCCTTCGCACTGGTCACTCCGCGGACGCGCTGGTTCGCCGAAACCGGCTTGACCTCAACGAAACTTCAGGTTGCACGCTGTTCGGCATGCGCGCGATCATCCTGACCGAATTCGGTGCCCCGTCCGTCCTCGTCCCCGTCCAGGTGCCCGACCCCACACCCGGGGAAGGCCAGGTCCTGGTCGACGTCGAGGTGGCGAGCATCTCGTTCGTAGAGACCCAGATCCGGCAGGGCCGGCCGGGCCCGTATCCGCTGCCCGACCTACCGTTCGTCCCGGGAAACGGCGTAGGCGGTGTGGTCGCGGCCGTCGGCCCCGGCCTCAACGCGGACCTGGTCGGCCGGCGGGTGTTCAGCATGACCGGAGGTTCGGGCGGCTACGCGGAGAAGGCGGCAGTGAGTGTCGCCGACATGGTCGAGATCCCGCCGTCGCTCTCGACGGCCGACGCGGTGGCGCTCGCCACCGACGGCCGCACGTCCGTCGGGCTGTTCCGGCTGGCCAAGCCCGCCACCGGTGAGACGGTTCTGGTCGAGGGGGCGGCGGGCGGCCTGGGGACGATGCTCGTCCAGCTGGCGCTCGGGGCGGGGGCCCGGGTGATCGGTGCCGTCGGCAGCGACCACAAGCTGGACGTCGTCCGCAAAGCAGGAGCGGAGGCCGTTGACTACCGGCAGCCGGACTGGGCGGGTCGGGTCCGCGAGCTGACCGACGGTCGCCCGGTCGACGTGGTCTTCGACGGCGTCGGCGGGCCGATCGGCAGCACCGCACTCGGGCTGGTCGGCACCGGGAGCCGTTTCGTCGTGCACGGCGCGGCCGGCGGGCCGATGACCGACCCCGCGACGGTGGCCGCGACCGGCGCGAGCGTGCTCACGCTCTGGGACATGCAGAAGAAGGTGGGTCTGAGCCTGCCGCAGCTGGCCGCGGCCGCGCTGGCGGAGGGCGCCGAGGGGCGCTTGCGGGCGGTGATCGGGCAGACGTTCTCGCTGGAGCGAGCCGCGGACGCACACGCAGCGATCGAGGCACGGACGACGGTCGGCAAGACGTTGCTACTGGTGTAGTCCCTGTTCCGCTAGCCGCCACCGTCGCCGGGCGCGCTCGGTGCGCCGGTGCGCCCGGTCCTGGACTAGGCGAAGATAGGGGCGTGATTCCGAACGTACTCGCCGCCCGATACGCCTCGCCCGAGCTGACGAAGCTCTGGTCACCCGAGCACAAGATCGTGCTCGAGCGCCGGCTGTGGATCGCCGTGCTCCGGGCGCAGCGTGAGCTCGGCGTCCCCGTGCCCGACGGTGTCGTCGAGGCCTACGAGGCCGTCGTGGACGACGTCGACCTGGAGTCGATCGCAGCGCGCGAGCGCGTCACCCGGCACGACGTGAAGGCCCGCATCGAGGAGTTCTCCGCGCTGGCCGGGCACGAGCACATCCATAAGGGCATGACGTCCCGCGACCTCACCGAGAACGTCGAGCAGCTGCAGACCCGGGCCTCGCTGGAGCTGATCCGCGACCGGGTCGTCAGTTCGCTCGTGCGGCTCGCCGCCCGGGCAGTGGAGTTCGATGCGCTGGTGCTGACCGGCCGCTCGCACAACGTCCCGGCGCAGGCGACGCTGCTCGGCAAGCGGTTCGCGTCGGCCGCCGAGGAGCAGTTGCTCGCGTACGAGCGGATCTCCGAGCTGCTCGAGCGGTATCCGCTGCGCGGCATCAAGGGGCCGGTGGGCACCGCCGCCGATCAGCTCGATCTGCTCGGCGGCGACCCGATGAAGCTGGCCGCTCTCGAGGAGGCCGTCGCCCGGCACCTCGGTTTCCAGCGCACCTTCACCAGCGTCGGCCAGGTGTATCCGCGTTCGCTGGACTTCGACGCGGTCTCCGCGCTGGTGGTCGCGGCGGCCGGGCCGTCGAGCCTGGCGACGACGATCCGCCTGATGGCCGGTCAGGAGCTGGTCACCGAGGGCTTCAAGGCCGGCCAGGTCGGCTCGTCGGCGATGCCGCACAAGATGAACACCCGCTCCTGCGAGCGGGTCAACGGGCTGGCCGTGATCCTGCGTGGCTACGCGTCGATGACCGGTGAGCTGGCAGGCAACCAGTGGAACGAGGGCGACGTGTTCTGCAGCGTCGTCCGCCGCGTCGCGCTGCCGGACGCGTTCTTCGCAGCGGACGGCCTGTTCCAGACGTTCCTCACCGTGCTGACCGAGTTCGGGGCCTACCCGGCGGTCGTCCAGCGTGAGCTGGACCGGTACCTGCCGTTCCTCGCGACCACGAAGGTGCTGGTCGCGGCGGTGCAGCGGGGAGTGGGACGCGAGGTCGCGCACGAGGCGATCAAGGAGCACGCGGTCGCCGTCGCGCTGGAGATGCGGGAAAAGGGCATCGAGCGCAACGACCTGCTGGACCGGCTGGCCGGCGACGAGCGGCTGCGGCTCGACGCGGCGACCATGCGCGGGCTGGTGGCGGATCCGACCGCGTTCACCGGAGCGGCGTCGGCGCAGGTCGCCGAGGTGGCGCGGCGGGTCGCCCAGGTGGCGGCTCGGCACCCGGCAGCGGCGACGTACACGCCGGGCGACATCTTGTAGGTACGAGTTCTGCTGAACATCTGAGAGACAGGAGGGAGGTGAAGCAAGCTGGATGGCATGAGTGTATCTGCTGATGCGTTGGCGCCGCGGTGGCTCGGGGCCGAACGCCGGAGTCCCGAGTCCTTCGACGAGTTCCACGGCCCCACCTCGGGAGTCGTAGCGTTCCCGGGCTGGCTCGCGTGGTCCGGCCGGACGGCCTTCGATGTGGCCGACGCGGGCGCGCGGCTGACCCTGTACCAAATCCTGGTGGACGTCGGACAGCGCGACGACGTCGCCAAGTACATGAATGCCGAGGGGCGCTCGAGAATCTGTGCCGTCGTCACCAGCCCGAGTTCGTACTTGCCGAACTCGCCGATCGGCTGGACGCGGTCGACTTCCTCGACGACGACGACTTCCGGGCCTACGGGCTGGATGACGAGCGGATCGCCGAGTTACGCCGGAGGGCCGTTGAGTGACGGGATGACATCGGGGTGCGGTTGGCGTCGGACCCCGAGGGCAAGGACGACGGGTCCCAGCGCTTCGACTGGGACCGCTATCTGAACGAACGCAGTTAGGACGTCGCCGCCCGCTCGAGCGCCCAGCGCATGCGCGGCACCGCGATCTCCGGGTGCTCGCCGAACTCGGCGGCCAAGCGCTGCGCGCATCCAGCCGGCCCGAACTGCTCCAGGGTGGTTTCGATCGCGGCTCGGAGCTGCGCGGTGCTGCACTTCTCGGACGGCTGCAGCGCGCTGACGAAGAGTGCCTCTGCCTTCACGGTGAGAGTCATGGTGTTCCCCCTACGGATGCCGCCTCCCCCGAGGCGACACCAGCAACGATCTGGTGGGGGAGGAGCTGCCTTGGTCGCAAAGCGGGTGCAACTCAGGAGCCGGTCGCGCGGGGATCGCGGCTGCACCCGAAGTGAGGGAGTGCCTCAGATATGGGGTACCCGCGGCTCGTCGAGGGGCGGTGGGGGCACATCGGTGGCTGCCCGCATCATCTCGACGCCGGTGCGGTACGCCGCGCACTCCCAATTCGTCTGGCAGATCGGGCACTCCGGCGAGCCGTCGATCGGGAGATGCGCACTGCGCAGTTCGTAGCCGGCGAGCCAGAGGTCCGCGTCGCTCGCGTCGGCCGGTGGGTGCGGCAGGCTCACCCGGGGGTCCGGCGACCGCTCGACGGGCTGGGCGGACGCGGACCCGCAGGCCGCGGGCGCCCGGGCCGCGGCCGGGTGGCACTGTCGCCGTGCGGACGCGACTGGGTGCCTTCTCTGGCGTGCGGCGAGCTTTCTCTCGCGTCTGACGACGTTCTGCGGTGAACTGCCGGGGTCGAGCGAACCCGTGTCATGCGCCCTCCGATCGCCTTCACCGTGGGCGTCGTGTCGGGCTCGGTGTGACGCGCGGCCGCGACAGCCCCGGTGACGGAGTGGGGGGACCGTGCGACATCGTCGGCGCCCGGCACCCCTCACGAGGATGCCGGTTAATAGCGTGCGGTTTCAAGAAATTGCGAGAAATTATCTCGAGTTAGCCGGTACGGGGTTGGGAAAATCTCCACGTTTAGCAACTATCTGAGTCCTCAGTGCTGTGCCGCACGGTGCTGGGCAGTTGACTGTGGACTCGGGGGGATTATTCGTGAAACTCACGTTCCGCGGCACGAACAGTTCGCACGGCTCCTGTCCGTCCGTCTACGAAACCGACCGCGGCACCCTGGTCATCCAGGGATGGCGGGTCACCGATTCCGAGGCGATCGCCGCACTCACCGAGCGGGGCTTGCCGGCGCACGAAACCGCGGTTGAGATCCCGATGGAACTTCTCGGGTATTTCCCTTCGGACCGCGGTTTGGGGGCGTCGGCGAGCCGGTCCTGATACGCCAGGAGACCGTTGGGGCGCTGTTCGCCCAATGAGGACGGTGGAGGCGCCCACAAGGCGGTGGTCGGTGTCCGGGCGCGAGGACCCCGACCGTTACCCTCGTGCCGGGAGGGATGACCGGTTCCGTGGCCAAGCCCCATGACGCCCTGCGCGTCTTCGGATTGCAATTGCGCCAGGTGCGCGAGGACGCCGGCCTGACCGGGCGGGCGGTCGCCGAACGCACCGGTTGGCCGCACTCCAAGGTGTCCAAGTTGGAGCGCGGTCAGCAAACTGCGACCCGATCCGACGTTGATGCGTGGGTGGAGGCGACCGGTGCCGAACCGGAGGACGCCGAGCGCCTGCACGCCGCACTTCGCCAGGCGCGCTTGGAGTACACCGAGTGGCGGCAGCGGCTGTCTACCGGAACGCGCGCCCGGCAGGTCCAGCGCCGTGCGGCGGAGGCCGAAGCAACGCTGATCCGGGCGTTCGAGCCGGGCGTCCTCCCCGGCTTGCTGCAGACCGCCGACTACGCGCGGGCGGTCTTCCAGGGCCTGGTCAGCACGTACCAGGTGGCCAACGATGTGGAGGAGGGCGTACGGGCGCGACTCAGCCGGCAGGAGCTGCTGCAACAGCCCGGCAGGCGATACCAATTCGTGCTGGCCGAAGCTGCGTTCTACTGCCGGATGGCCGATTCGGCCGTGATGCGGGCACAGCTCGACCGGTTACTCAGCGTGGCTCGGCTGCCCGCCGTAGACCTGGCCGTCGTGCCGCTCGGGGCACGGTGGCCGGTCGGCCCGCTGAACGGGTTCTGGATTTTTGACCGGGACTACGCCTTGGTGGAGACGCTCGGTGCCGAGTTGACTCTCCGTGAACCCGCTGAGATCGCGGTCTACGAGCGCATCTTCGAAACGTTCTCCCGCCTGGCCGTCCGCGGTCCAGCGGTCACCGATCTGATTCTCGGCGCCACTCGCCGGTACGGAGGGTGACGTCGGCTTCCGGCCCTACCCACCCCGTCCACGGGCCTTGAACTGGAAAGAGCGTCCTGCCATTCGGCCTGCGCGACCCCAGTCCGTCGCGCCAGTGGCCAACGGTCCGTATTCTGGGCGCTTCTCGGGGGATACGAACGCTTCCGAGTGACGCCAGTGTGACCACGGGGAACGGTGATGACCCAGTATCCGGCCGGCGGCGGCCAACCGAGCGAAGGCGAGAATCCGGGAGCGCGACCGAACCCACCGGCGGGAGACCCCGGCTGGACACTTCCACCGGAGCAATCGCCGACTGGACCTCCTGCCCCAGGGCAGTCGTCCGGACCACCGCAGGGCGCCTTACCACCGGAACAACCTCACCCAGGGTATGCGCCGGGTGGCTACTCGCAGTACTCGCAGCAGCCGTCGGCGGACCAGCCCGCGTATGGTCAGCCACCTGCTCAGTACGGACAGCAGCCACCGGCCTACGGGCAGCAGCCTCCCCAGTACGGTCAGCAGCCCGAGTACGGGCAGCCACCTCAGTACGGGCAGCCACCTCAGTACGGGCAGCCACCTCAGTACGGTCAGCAGCCCCAGTACGGCCAGCCGGAGTACGGCGGCCAGCCTCCGCACTACGGGCAGCAGCCGGAGTACGGCCAACAGCCTCCGCAGTACGGTCAGCCCGAGTACGGCCAGCCTGAGTACGGCCAGCAGCCGCAGCAGTTCGGGCAGCCGGAGTACGGCCAGCCCCAGTACGAGCAGCCCCAGCAGTACGGCCAGCCTCCGCAGCAGTACGGCCAGGAGTACCAGCAGTACGGCGAGCAGCCACCGTACGGCGAGCAGCCCGCCTACGGGCAGGAGTACGCCGCGCCCCCGCCGGCGGAACCGAAGCGACGGTCCAAGGTCGGTATCGCGCTCGTCGTCGTTCTCGCGCTCCTGCTCGTCGGCGGCGGCGGCACGGCCGCCTGGGCGATGCTCAAGGACGACGAGAAGGGCGGTGGCGACACCGCGAAGGTGCCGGTCGCCGCCGAGTGCGCCAGCGGCACGATCGCAGTCGTCGGTGACACCGGGGGCGGAGCGGACAGCGCGGGCGAGTCCGCGATCGCGCTCGCGAACCTCGCCGCTGAGGAGTACCACGCCAAGAACCCGGACTGCACGGTCGCCATCCGTGGTTTCGACAGCGGCGGCGAGGAGGGCAAGGCCAAGTTGCTCGCGGACAAGATCATCGCCGACAAGTCGATCATCGGCGTTCTCGGGCCGCTCTACTCCAAGGAAGCGCAGGCGACCGCGCCGCTCTTCGACAAGGCCGGCGTGCCGATGGTGAACCCGACCGTCTCCACGGTTTCGCTCGGCGACGGCAAGTTGAAAAGCTTCCACCGGACGGTCGGTACCGACGCGGACACCGGCGTTGCGATGGCGAAGTACATCAAGAGCGGCGACCCCGCCGCGAAGGTCTTCGTCATCGATGACGGGACGACCTACCCGAAGGCGACCGCGGCGGCCGCCCGCGCCGCGCTGGGCTCCCTGGTCGTCGATTTTGCGACCATCAAGCAGGGCCAGACCGACTTCAGCCTGCTGGCCTCGACGATCGTCGACTCGGGGGCGACCGTGATCGCGTTCGCCGGATTCTCCGCAGAGGCGGCTGGGGTGCGGAACGCGGTCACCGAGGCCGGTGGCGAGAAGATCGGCTTCGTGGCCGGCCCCGGCCTGCTCGACTCGCTGTACGTCACCGAGACGGGCGAGGCGGGTAAGGACACGATCGTGATCTGCGCCTGTGTGCCCGGCACCGGTCTGCCGGAGGAGTTCCGGCAGAAGGTGGAGGACAAAACGACGACCAGCCCCGCGGCCTTCACCGGTGAGGCCTACGACGCGGCGAACGCGTTCATGGCGGCGTTCGGGGCCGGGAAGAAGAGCCGCGCCGACGTCAACAAGTTCCTCGACACGTACTCGGCCAAGGGGATCACCGGCCCGATCGCGTTCGAGCCCGGCGGAGACCTCAAGGGCACACCGCCGGAGTGGTACTTCGTCATGGGCACGGACGGGTTCTTCGGCAAGAGCCGGGTGCAGTAACCCGGCTGCTCTCTCCGGGTGACCGCAGACAGCGGACGAGCGGCGTTGCGTCCTCCCACGGACGTGACGTCGCTCGTTTTCGTGGGCGCCGTGTAACGGCCCACGTATCCGCACGCTCCGCTCCCGGTCACCCCTACCGCCGTGTGAAGGCGGTGCCGATTTGCTTCTCGTGAGCGACGAAGTGCTTTGATTGCGGCCGTAGAACGCGAGCGATTCTCGCGGAATCTTTGTTTGTACCGAGCGGTGCCCGGGAACGAGAACTTTGGAATTCCCGAATTCGAACGCGCGTTCGGGAAGTGGTCGGAGATCAGGAACGGAAATCGGGAAATCCCCTAATGGGAGGGGTGTGCCCGGGGTTGCTCGAATTCGACCGACTCGGTTATGTTTTTTTCGGTTCGCGGGTGGGGGAGTCTCCGCCGCGGATTCCTGTCCATGGTGACCCGTCGATGGCCACGCGGAACAGCAACAACAGATCCTTCTCCGGTTAAATGGACTGCTTCCTCATGTCCGGACGTCCGTGGTGAGGCGTTCAATTAATCGGGACTCCGCTGTGTGAGACAGCGGAAGGATCGGCCGGGTGGTCGTGACGTTTGCCAACACTGAAGGGAATTTCACGCATGAACGTGTGGATGCGCCGTACTGCTGGTGTTGTGATGATCTCGGCCGGCCTGGTCGCTGGCGCGGCGACCGCTGCCTCGGCGGTTCCGAACAACCCGTCGGGTGACATCGACGTCGACGTCGAGCAGGACTACGGCTTCAACATCAAGGACGTCAAGCAGGAGCAGGAGATGACGGTCACCAGCAAGAACGAGTGGGGTGACTTCGACAGCGAGGTGAAGCAGTACGGCAAGAGCCCGTTCAACGTCTCGGGCAACAACAGCTTCCGCACCGAGACGTACGGCCAGCAGGCCCAGAACGTCGGGCACGTCTTCGAGCGGAGCCCGTTCGGCAACACCCGCGTCCGTCGATGACTCCGCGTCCCATCCGGGCCGCTTAGTCAGTCGGTCGACCTGTCACGGGGGTGTAGGTGCTGGTGGGCTTTGCCCGGTATTCCAGCCCAGCGGTCACCGGCGATTGTTCGCGTTGATCGTTATTCTTCTTGTTACCGAGAAAGGGAATCTGTGAATACCTGGGTTCGTCGTGGAGCATGCGTTGTCGTTCTGTCCGCCGGTGCCGTCGCGGCAGGTTCGACGGCTGCGCAGGCGGCAGACAATGGCCAGAGCTATGACCGAATCGGGCAGGTCGCCAGCAATTCGGCCTCCGCGCAGAACATCTTCTACAACAACACTCAGCAAACGGCCGGACTGGTCGCCGTCAACGTGACCGCGGGCAACATCATGTTCGCGAGCTCTGAGGCGAATCAGCAGCAGCACGTCGGCCCGGCTTTCTACCGAAGCAAGTTCGGCTGGCTCCGCTGAGAGTGCGTTGAGATGGCGTCCGGTTCCCCACTCCGCAGCCGGCGGAGCGGGGATCCGGCGTATCTCCGGTTCACCGGGCGACGGTGATCGTGCGTCCGACCGACTCCGAGCGGTCGACGAGTGAGAGCAGGCAGTCCGCGACATCCGCACGGGCCACGGTGTAACCGCGGCGGACGCCGTGGTGCCCAGTGCGGTACCGGCCGGTGTGGGGTCCGTCGGTCAAGCGGGGTGGCCGGACGATCGTCCAGTCCAGGCCGCTGGCCCGGATCACGGCCTCCATCGTTGTGGTGTCCGCGAACGACTCCCGGAGCACGACACCCAGGAGGGGCTTCACCAGCCGGCGGGTGACCAGGTCGTCGTTCTCTTCGATGAACGCCCCGCTCGCGCTGACCACCAGGACGCGCCGCACGCCGACCTGTGCGGCCGCGGCAACCAGGCTGCGGGCACCGTCGGCGCAGACCGTGGTCGGTCCGCGGCCGCGGTGACCGAGCGCGGAGATCACCGCGTCCCGGCCGACGAGGAGCGGTGCCAGCGTGGCCGGGTCCATCACGTCGCCGCGGACGACGTCCAGGGCGGGATGATCGGCGATCGGCAGCCGGGCCGGGTCGCGGACCACTGCGGTCACCTGGTCCCCGTCCTTCAGCGCTTGCAGCACGACCTGGCGTCCGACGCCGCCGGTGGCTCCCAACACGGTCAATTTCACGACGACCTCCAGCGGTTAGTAAGTACTTACCACCCTAGACTGACGGCACACCCCCGACGACGTCAAGGGAGAGCGCGCTGAGTACCCGGGATCGGATCCTCGACGCTGCGGCAACGGTCATGCGTGAGCGCGGCCTGGCCCACGCCACCACCAAAGAGATCGCGAAGGAAGCCGGCTTCTCCGAAGCCACGCTGTACAAGCACTTCACGGACAAGACCGAGCTGTTCGTTCGGGTCCTCGCCGAGCGCCTACCGGCGTTCGTCCCGATGCTCGCCAACCTCGCCGAGGGGCAGGGCACTGTCCTGGACAACCTGCGCCTCGTCGCGGCCGCTGCGATTCGCTTCTACGCGGACAGCTTTCCGATCTCCGCCTCGATCTTCGCCGAGCCCAAGGTGCTCGACGCCCACCGCGCCGCGCTGCGCCGTACCGGTTCCGGGCCGCACCGGGCCAACGACGGCGTCGTCGCGTATCTCACCGCCGAGCAGGGCCTCGGACGGGTCCGCGCCGACGCCGATCCGGCGTCGCTCGCCGCGCTCCTGCTCGGGGCGTGCTTCCAGCACGCGTTCCTGTACCAGTTCACCGACCGGTCCCTCGACGTGGACGCCGAAGACGCAGCGGAACGCCTGGTCGCCGCCCTCGCCCCGGCGGTCGTGCCATAGACCACGCGGTCTCGCCCAATTGCTGCCCGGCGCTCTGACCGGCGGAAACGGTTCGATCCCGGAGCGTAGGACGGGCGGTCGTGACGGGGTTCCGTCGAACGCTCGGTAGGCTGAATCGCTGGAACACAGCATCCCGCCACCTCGTTGGAGTATCCGTGCCCGCGTCGACCCGCGTCGTCGTCGATGTCATGCTCAAGCCCGAGATCCTCGACCCGCAGGGTCAGGCGATCGCCAACGCCCTACCCACCTTGGGATTCTCTTCGATCGCCAGCGTCCGTCAGGGCAAGCGGTTCGAGGTCGAACTCGCCGGTGAGGCCACCGAAGAAGCCTTGGACGAGGTGCGCCGCGCAGCCGCGACGCTGCTCGCGAACCCGGTGATCGAGGACTACGAGGTCCGTGTCGAGGTCGCTAAATGAGCCCTCGTATCGGAGTCATCACCTTCCCCGGTTCGCTCGACGACCGCGACGCGCTGCGCGCGGTCAAGCTGGCCGGCGGTGAGCCGGTCGCGCTCTGGCACGCGGACGCCGACCTACGCGGCGTCGACGCGGTGATCCTGCCCGGCGGCTTCTCGTACGGCGACTACCTGCGCGCCGGCGCCATCGCCCGGTTCGCACCGGCGATGAACTCGTTGGTCGACGCCGCACGCGGCGGGCTTCCCGTGCTCGGCATCTGTAACGGCTTCCAGGTGCTCTGCGAGTCGCACCTGCTGCCCGGCGCGCTCCGCCGCAACCATCACCTGCACTTCCGCAACCGCGACCAGAAGCTCCGGATGGAGTCCACGTCCACTCGCTGGACGCAGGACTACCAGCCGGGCGAGGAGATCCTCATCCCGCTGAAGAGCGGCGAGGGCGCCTACCTGGCGGACGAGAAGACGCTCGACGCGCTGGAGGCCGAGGGCCGGGTGATCGCCCGCTACGTCGGCAATCCGAACGGCTCGGCGCGCGACATCGCCGGCATCAGCAACGAGGCCGGGAACGTCGTCGGTCTGATGCCGCACCCGGAGCACGCGACCGAGGCGCTGACCGGTCCCTCCACCGACGGGCTCGGGTTCTTCACCTCCGTGATCAAGGCGCTGGTGCCTGCCGCATGAGCGAGATCAGCACCGACACGGTCAGCAACGCACAGCAGACCCCCGACGACGAGCAGCCTTACTTGGAGCTCGGCCTCAAGGACGACGAGTACGCCCGGATCCGCGAGGTTCTCGGTCGTCGACCCACGCAGACCGAGCTCGCGATGTACTCGATCATGTGGAGCGAGCACTGCTCCTACAAGTCGAGCAAGGTGCACCTCCGCCAGTTCGGCGAGAAGGCGCCCCAGACCGACGCCCTGCTCGTCGGCATGGGTGAGAACGCCGGTGTGGTCGACGTGGGCGGCGGCTTGGCCGTCACGTTCAAGGTCGAGAGCCACAACCACCCGAGCTTCGTCGAGCCGTACCAGGGCGCGGCGACCGGCGTCGGCGGCATCGTCCGCGACATCCTGACGATGGGCGCGCGCCCGATCGCGGTGATGGACCCGCTCCGCTTCGGTGCGCCCGACCACCCCGATACCGCCCGGGTGCTGCCCGGCATCGTCGCGGGCGTCGGTGGCTACGGCAACTGCCTGGGGCTGCCGAACATCGGCGGCGAGGTCGTGTTCGACCCGTGTTACCAGGGCAACCCGCTGGTCAACGCGCTCTGCGTCGGCGTGATGCCGCACGACCGGATCCAGCTCTCGGCCGCGCGCGGCGTGGGCAACGTGGTGGTGCTGCTCGGCGCCAAGACCGGGCGGGACGGCATCGGCGGTGTGTCGGTGCTGGCGAGCGCCACGTTCGAGGAGGGTGCCGAGACCCGGCGTCCGTCCGTGCAGGTCGGCGATCCGTTCGCGGAGAAGCTACTGATCGAGTCGTGCCTGGAGATGTTCGACCGCAAGCTGGTCGTCGGCATCCAGGACCTGGGCGGCGCGGGCCTGACCTGCGCCACCACCGAGACCGCCGCGGCCGGCAAGTCCGGCATGCGGGTCTGGCTCGAGCGGGTTCCGCTGCGCGAGCCGTCGATGGAGCCACACGAGATCCTCGCCAGCGAGTCGCAGGAGCGGATGCTGGCGATCGTCGAGCCGTCGAAGCTCGACGAGGTGCTGGCGCTCGCCGCGAAGTGGGGGGTGCTGGCCACCGCCATCGGTGAGGTCACCGAGGGCGATCGTCTCGTCATCACCTGGAACGACGAGGTGGTGGTCGACGTCCCGCCGCGCAGCCTCTCCGACGAGGGCCCGGTCTACGACCGGCCGATCGAGCGTCCCAGCGACTTCGACCTGGTCCGGGCCGACCGGGCCGAGACCCTTCCGCGCCCGAAGACCGGTGACGAGCTGCGCGAGACGCTGCTCGAGCTGGTCGCCAGTCCGAACCTGGCCGACAAGACCTGGGTCACCGAGCAGTACGACCGGTACGTCCAGGGCAACACCGTGCTGGCCCAGCCCGAGGACGCCGGTGTGATCCGGCTCGACGAGGAGACCGGGCGCGGGATCGCGCTGGCCACCGACGGCAACGGCCGGTACGCCAAGCTCGACCCGTACGCCGGGGCGCAGCTCGCGCTGGCCGAGGCGTACCGGAACGTCGCGACGACGGGTGCGGCGCCGCTCGCGGTGACCAACTGCCTCAACTTCGGCAGCCCGGAAGATCCGCACGTGATGTGGCAGTTCCAGCAGGCCGTGACCGGCCTCGCGGACGGTTGCCAGCAGCTGGGTACGCCGGTGACCGGCGGCAACGTGAGCTTCTACAACCAGACCGGGGCGATCGCGATCCACCCGACCCCGGTCATCGGTGTGCTGGGCGTGTTCGACGACGTCGCCCGCCGGACGCCGATCGGTTTCCAGGACGACGGGGAGTCGCTGCTCCTGCTCGGCTCGACCGAGGAGGAGCTGTCCGGCTCGGAGTGGGCGTGGGCGATCCACGGCCACCTGGGCGGTGTCCCGCCGAAGGTCGACTTGGCGCGGGAGAAGCTGCTCGCCGACATCCTGATCGCGGGTTCGCGCGACGGCATGCTGTCGGCGGCGCACGACCTGTCCGACGGCGGGCTGGCGCAGGCGCTCACCGAGGCGACGCTGCGGTACGGCGTCGGTGCGCGGATAGTCCTGCCGGAGGGCGCCGACCCGTTCGTCTGGCTCTTCTCGGAGTCCGCGGGGCGGGTGCTGGTGTCGGTGCCGCGCACGGAGGAGCTCCGGTTCACGGACATGTGCACGATGCGGAACCTGCCGTGGACGCGCATCGGCGTCGTCGACAAGGTCGGTGGGGCCCTCGAGGTGCAGGGCCAGTTCACGATCCCGCTCGACGAGCTCCGTGAGGCCTGGACGGGAACGCTCCCGAAGCTCTTCGGTTAGTCGTTCGGTACGCGAACCGGCCGCGCGCGAGCGCCCGCGGCCGGTTCTGCGTTGCTGGGCCGTCGTACGTGCCCACCCGAATCGTGCTGTGGCGGGCGAGGAGGCATCGGCGGCGCTCGGGGAGCTGAGCGCCGCCGGCCGGGTGCGGGCTGAGCGGATGCTCAGCGCTGGCCGGCGGGAGGCCAGTACTGCTGTGCCGACCACTCCGGCTCGCCCTGCTCCGGAGCGGGCGGTGCCTGGCCCGGCTGCGGCTGCGGCGGTGCGGCTTGCGGGTAGTTCCCGTACGCGCCGGGCGGGGCCGGCGGACCGCTGTGCGGCGGCGTCGCGGACGGATAGGCCTGCGGCGGGTACGCCGGGTAGCCAGCGGCCGGCGCGGGCGTCTGCGGCCACTGCGGGGCACCGGGAGCGGCATGGTTCGCCGGAGGGCCGGACGGCCAGCCCTGAGCGTCGGCCTGCCACGGCGGGGCCGACTGGGGGTAACCGGCAGCCGGGGGCGCCGAGGCCGGTGGCGACGCCGGGGGGTAGCCGCCGTACGGAACGGGCGGCAAGGGCGGCGCGGACGCCGGGTAGTTCGCGGCGGGCGGCGCGGACGAGGGGTAGTTCATCGCCGGTGGCGCGGAGGCCGGGTAACCGGCTGCGGGCGGCCCGGGCGCGGGGTAACCCGCAGCGGGCGGTGCCGAGGCCGGGTACATGGCGGTCGGCGACGCAGACGTCGGGAAGGACGGCGGCGCGGTCCACTGAGCCGTCGGCTGCATGACCGACGGTTGCGGAGGCGGTACCGGGCTGTGCGCGGCCGGATAACCCCCCGCCGCATAGCCCCCCGCCGCGTGCGAGGCCATGGGCGACGCCGGTGGTGCCGACATCGGCATCGGCGGTGCCGACATCGGCTGCGACGCCATGGGAGGCGCGGACATCGGCTGCGACGCCATGGGAGGCGCGGACATCGGGGTTGGCTGCGGGGAGGCGGCAGGCGGCGTGTCCCAGCCCACCAGCGGCGCGTCCGCGAGCGGTGGGTTGCCGTAAGCCGGACGGCCCGGCGTCCCCCATGACTGTTCGAAGCCCGGGGTGGGGGCCGGCGGGCCGGAAGGCACCCCGGGCGCCTCGGCCGGAAGGGCCGAGGCGTACTGGTCGCTGAGCGGTCCGGCGGCACGCGTGTGCGGCGCCGCAGCCCAGCCCGCATCGCCGACCGCAGGCCAGGCCGTGGTGGGGTCGCTGGGCGCGACCGGCCTCTCCGACACCTGTGCGGGGACGCCGGACGCTGGTGCGTCGTCGGCGGACCCGGGGTCGACGGTCGGCCACTCCGCGGTGCGCTCGCCGGAGGACGAGCTCTGACCGGAGCCGCCGGACCAACCGCTCGGCCCGCCCGACACCTGGATCGGCTCGGTCGAACGGTTCACGTTCGCCTGAGCATCGTTCGCCGGTGACCAGCCGCCGGGCTGCCAGCTTCCGGTCGGCGCCGGAGCGCCCCAGACCGCGGTGGCGTCGGCACCCGCGGCCGCGCCCACCCGCTCGGGCTGGCCGAACGGCGGCTGATTGGCGACCGTGGTCTCGGACAGCACGCTATTGGGAACCCGCATCGGCATCGTCGGCATGATCGACTCGGCCCCGACGAGGTCGGGCAGGTCCCGGCCGCCTCCACCGGGACCGCCGGAGTCCGTGTCCTTGCGCTTGTACAGCCACCAGCCGAGTGCGCCGAGACCGCCGAGCGCCAGCACGATGCCGATCACGACCAGCACGGTGTCCCATGGGAAACCGCCATCGTCGGACTTCAGCGCCTGCGGGGCCGGACTGGCGGACGCGGCCGGGCTGGTCGGTGCCGCGGAGGGGGTCGGGCTCGCGCTGGCCACGGCTGGGTCGAGCGCGAGCTGCACGTTGGTGATCGTCCCGTTCTGCGGGGTCACGGTGGTGCGGCTGAACTTGTAGCCGGCCATCGTCGCTTCGATCGTGATCTGCCCGCCGGCCAGCGGTTGACTCGTGCAGTTGAACGCGCCGGCCGCGTCGGTGGTCGAGGGGCAGGTCGCGCCGTTGACGTCGCGCGCGACGACGCTGACGCCAGTGATCGGCTGACCGGTGCTGCCGTTGACGATCGTCCCGCTGACCACGGTGACGGGGGGAGGCGCGGCGGTGAGGGTCAGCGTGAACTGGCTGCTGTCGTTCGCGCCGTTCGGGTCGTCGCCGCCGGCGTCGATGGCGATCTGGCCGGCGGCCGGCGGCAACTGCTCGGACGGATCGATCGACCCGGCCGGCGGCGGGCTGATGACCAGGGTGAACACCGCGGTCTTGCCGACCTCGAGCTCGTTGACCGGGCAGGCCAGCACGGTCGGGCCGCTCACCTGGTTACAGGCGGGGGAGCTGCTGGCCAGGATGACGCCGCGGTCGCCGTACGGGATGACTACGTTGGCGTTGAAGGCATCGGCCTTGCTCGGGCCGTCGTTGGTCACCGCGAACACGAGCGTGGCGGGTTGACCGCCGGACTGCGTCGTCAGGTTTCCCTGCCGGACCTCCAGGCGGAGGTCGGCGGGCTCGCCCGCGGTCACCGGGGTGGAGGGGAGGGAAACGAGGCTTGCTGCCGCCAGGGCTGCTAACAGCGTCGCGCCGAGCCGCCTTGCGTACCGCACCACTGTCTCCCGCGTCTCCCGGGTCGCGCTCGGTGGCGCTCCGACCGTTCTGCCCGACACCGCGCCCCATTCGGTGATCCGACGGACCACTATGCCTTGCCGACGAGGGCGATACCTAACGTCTCGCCGGTTTGCCCGAGTCACCTGCGGAACCTCCGTCCGCTCGGACCGGCCTGCCTCGGCCGTCCGGGCCGTCAGCCGGTACCGATGGTTGCACGCCGCGGCGACCTGCTGCGGAGAGCGAGGGTGGATCTGTGGATAGCGTTACGGTTCCGCTGTGGCGAAGGTGATCGAGGATCCGGACGCCGTGGCAGCCGCCGCCGCGTCCCTGGACGCGAACCAGCCGGTGGCGCCGACGGTGCTCCGCAACGCGGTACGGCATCTGCTCGGGGTGCTGGCGCGGCGCGCTCCCGGGCGCTCGGTGGAGGTGCGGGTGCCACCGTACGGGGCGGTGCAGTGCGGTGAAGGGCCGCGGCACACCCGGGGGACACCGCCGAACGTCGTCGAGACCGACCCGCAGACGTGGGTGGCGTTGGCCACCGGGCGGACGAGTTGGGACGAGGCGATGGCGGCGGGCAAGGTGTCGGCCAGCGGCTCGCGCGCCGACCTCAGCACGTGGCTGCCCCTGACGTGACCCTGCCTGCGGGCCACCTCGAGCGTGGCCACGCGGATCAGACGACGGCGGCCGGTACCACCGGGACGGACGTCGCGGTCGTCACGATGCGCGGCGCCGCGCCCCGCGGCGGCGACGCCAGGTATACGGCCACCGCGCCGTCGCCCTCCACCGTGAGCCGGTGGGTGTCGCCCGGTCGGGTGCTGACCATCTCGCCGGCGGTGACCACCCGCTCGTCCAGACCCTCCCGGGACGCCCGGGTCTCCCGCAGGGCGCCCGACACGACGGCCACCGTGCCGAAACCGTGTTCGTGGGCGTGCAGGTCACTCGCGGCGTCCGGGCCGAGCCTCACCAGCCAGGCGTCGTAGAGGAAGTTGCCGCGCAGCTCCACCGCACCGCCGACAGGTACCTCGTCGACGACTGTGGGATCAGTAACAGTGAGCAACAGCTCGGCCCGCTCGCGCAGGGCGGTGGGGGTCAGCGAGGAAGGTGCGAGCAGGTAGGGCTCGGGGAAGTCCAGCACGACGAGTTCGTCTCCGGTGAAATGCCAGCCAGCTGGCGGAATGCTCGTGGCGTCCGGAACGGACTGCGCGCGAGCCGGGCGACCGTCAGCGACAACACTCGTCGTACACGTGGCCGCGCCGACTCAGCCCCGAGCGGCCGGCGGTCGCCGGCAGCGGGACGAGGTTCGAGGTCGCGGTCACGACGCACAGTGAATCACATCGTGGCTCCGGGCACACACCGTCGAGTGCGCGATCACACCGCGGAAATGAGCGGGCGACAGTATGCAGCATTCCGATCTTCTCGGCGGGCCACGCGTCTCGCCGGGAGTCAACCGTCCCGCGGGTCAACTAGAATGGCCGCGTGCTCCGTGGTGACGGCAAGCTGACGCACGAACTCGACCCCTCTGATACCGGCCCCCAGGACGCCTGTGGGGTCTTCGGTGTGTGGGCGCCCGGAGAGGACGTCGCCAAGCTGACGTACTACGGGCTCTACGCGCTGCAGCACCGCGGCCAGGAGGCCGCCGGTATCGCGGTGAGCGCCGGTACCGGCGTCGTCGTCTACAAGGACCTGGGACTGGTGTCCCAAGTCTTCGACGAGACGACGCTGGCCAGCCTCCAGGGCCACCTCGCGATCGGCCACGCCCGGTACTCGACGACTGGCGGCTCGACCTGGGAGAACGCCCAGCCGACGCTGCGGTCCACGTCGGCCGGCACGTCGGTTGCGCTGGCCCACAACGGCAACCTGGTGAACACCGGTGAGCTGGCCAGGGCGGTAGCCGCGACCGGCATCGGCTCGGAGGGCCCGGTCTCGACCAACGACACGTCGCTGGTGACGTCGCTGCTCGCTTCCAACCCCGACCGGTCGCTGGAGCAGGCGGCGCTGGAGGTGCTGCCGACGCTGCGCGGCGCGTTCAGCTTCGTCTTCATGGACGAGCACACGCTCTACGCCGCTCGCGACCCGCAGGGCGTCCGGCCGCTGGTGCTGGGACGGCTGGAGCGGGGCTGGGTGGTGGCCAGCGAGACCGCCGCGCTCGACATCGTCGGCGCCAGCCTGGTCCGTGAGGTCGAGCCGGGCGAGCTGATCGCGATCGACGAGGGCGGCCTGCGGTCCGAACGCTTCGCGATGCCGGAGCCCAAGGGCTGCATCTTCGAGTACGTCTACCTGGCCCGGCCCGACACCTCGATCTCCGGGCGCAGCGTGCACGCCACCCGCGTCGAGATCGGCAGGCGGTTGGCGTTGCAGAGCCCGGTCGACGCCGACCTGGTGATCCCGGTACCCGAGTCGGGCACCCCGGCCGCGGTCGGGTACGCCCAGGCCAGCGGTATCCCGTACGGCCTCGGGCTGGTCAAGAACTCCTACGTCGGCCGGACGTTCATCCAGCCGTCGCAGACGATCCGTCAGCTGGGTATCCGGCTGAAGCTCAACCCGCTGCGCGACGTCATCCGCGGTAAGCGGCTGGTGGTCGTCGACGACTCGATCGTGCGGGGCAACACCCAGCGCGCGCTGGTTCGCATGTTGCGCGAGGCCGGCGCGGTCGAGGTGCACGTGCGCATCTCGTCGCCGCCGGTGAAGTGGCCGTGCTTCTACGGCATCGACTTCGCGAGCAAGGCCGAGCTGATCGCCAACGGCCTCGACACCGACGGCATCCGCGCGGCGATCGGCGCCGACTCGCTCGGTTACGTGTCGCTCGACGAGTTGGTGGCCGCCACCGAGCAGCCACGCAAGCGACTGTGCATGGCGTGCTTCGACGGCAAGTACCCCATCGCGTTGCCTGCCGACGACATGATCGGTAAGCACATGCTCGAGGGCATCGAGCGTGGTGTTGGTCGGGAGCCGCTGCCCCTGGTGGCTTCGCCAGGCGGAGCCGGAGCGCTCAGCCGGCCCTGAAAGACCCGTCAGCGGACGGTAGTAGTCGTAAGGCCCCTCCGCGGGGTTGGAGAACTCAGCACGGGGCCGGAAAACATGGAGGCAGAGTGAAGGACGTGGTGACGTCCGGGGCGCCAACCCAGAGTGGTGCCCGAGTGACGCGTACGTCACGCGATGCCACGAACGGCGGCGACGCCGAGGCCGGTGCCTCGTACCGCGCTGCCGGGGTCGACATCGAGGCCGGTGACCGGGCCGTCGAGCTGATGCGGTCGAAGGTCAAGAAGACGTTCCGGCCCGAGGTGGTCGGCAACATCGGCGGGTTCGCCGGGCTGTTCGCCTTCGACACCGACAAGTACAAGAAGCCGGTACTCGCGTCCTCGACCGACGGGGTCGGCACCAAGCTGGCCATCGCCCAGCAGATGAACATCCACGACACGGTCGGGATCGACCTGGTCGCGATGGTCGTCGACGACCTCGTCGTCTGCGGCGCGGAGCCGCTGTTCCTGCAGGACTACATCGCGATCGGCAAGGTCGTGCCGGAGAAGGTCGCCGACATCGTCGGCGGCATCGCGGACGGGTGCCGGTGGGCCGGGTGCGCCCTGCTCGGCGGCGAGACCGCGGAGCACCCGGGGCTGCTCTCGCCGGACGAGTACGACATCGCGGCGACCGGCGTCGGAGTGGTGGACGCGGACAAGATCCTCGGCGCCGACCGAATCAAGGCCGGCGACCAGATCATCGCGCTGGCCTCCTCCGGGCTGCACTCGAACGGCTACTCGCTGGTGCGGCACGCACTGCTCGCCGACGGGAAGATGCGGCTCGACCAGGTGGTGCCCGAGCTCGGCCGGCAGCGGACGCTCGGCGAGGACCTGCTGACGCCGACGACGATCTACGCCAAGGCCTGCCTCGCCGTGATCGAGGAGTGCGAGGTGCACGCCCTCGCGCACATCACCGGTGGTGGGCTGGCGGGGAACGTCGTCCGGGTGATCGGCGAGGACGTCGACGCGGTGATCGATCGGGCGACGTGGCGGCCGCAACCGATCTTCGACCTGATCGGGACCGTCGGGCGGGTGACCCGGCCGGAACTGGAGCGGACGTTCAACATGGGGGTCGGGATGGTGGTCGTCGTACCGCCGGACCAGGCCGACCGTGCGGTGGCGTCGTTCTCGGCTCGGGGCGTCAAGGCCTGGGTCGCCGGCGAGATCGTCTCCGGTACCGGCATGGTTCGTCTGGTAGACGAGCACCCTAATTAGGGCGGCCCGCTCAGGGCGACGCTGACGGCCGTCTCGCTCGGTTGCGACCAAAGAACGGTCGCGGCCCTCGCTGCGACGGACGTCAACGTCGCCCTGGACGGGCTCCAGGTTCATGCAAACTGCGCGCGCTTGGCGGCGCTTCACAAGCAACTGCGTCAGGTGGACGTCGCTCAGCGCGGCGCCAACGCCGAAGCGATGGCGGCGCAGATCGGGAGGCCGGTCTCGTGCTCGATCCACGCCCACTGGCCGTTCGGGTTGAGATCGAGGAAGAACCACTCGCCGGCCGGCGTCACGACAAAATCCACCGCCGCGAAGCGCAGCCCCAGCTTCTGCATCATCCGGCACAGCGCCTCGCGGACCTCCCCGGGCACGTCCGTCACCGCGTACTCGATTGCGTCGTAGTCGCTGCGCCAGTCGATCTGCCCGGCGGGTGAGCGGGCGGTCAGCGCCGCGGCGAAGAACTCGTCGTCGACGACCGTGAGCCGCACCTCGTAGGCCTTCTCCAGGTGCTGCTGGAACAGGTGCGCGGTCAACCGGATCGAGTCGTCCGCCAACTCCTCGGCGGCGACCGGCGAGGTGTACACGAACATCCGGCGCCCGTCGCGCTCCGACGTCGCGGAGAAGGGCTTGTAGACGACCGGGCCGATCTCCCGGGCGAAGCGCTGGGCGGCGTCCGGATCGTTGGTGATCAACGTGCGGGGCACCCTGAGGCCCGCCGTCACCGCAGTGGCCAGCTGCACCGGCTTGTACTCGGCGTAGCCGATCCGACTGGGATGGTTCAACCAGTTCCGGACCGTCGCGAGCAGCCCACCGAGACCGATCCGGGCCTCCAGCTCCGACCACTGCCGGTCCGCGGTGCTCATCGGCGGGAACACGAACGCCGACGGGCGCCGGTAGTACGCGCCGCTGACGTCCTCCAGAGCCACCGACCTGACCGGCGACGTGAGCCCGGTGTGCCAGCCCAGCTCGCCCAGCTCGGCCGTGACGGCGAGGCTGGTGGGGAAGTCCGCGGTGTCCACCCGATGGACGGTGACCCCGCGCTCGTTGAGAGCCGTCACCACCAGGTCCGCCGTGGGATCGAGCCGCTCGGTCAGGATCAGAACGATGGGCGGCACGTCAGGACGACTTGTCGTGGATCTCGTCCTCGCGCGGGATCTGACCGGTCGTCCGGAGCGTCAGCCCCATCGAGTGGTGGATCAGCGGCGTCCAGCCGGCACCGTCCCGGGCCAGCGCGACCTGGGTGTCGTCGTCGTACGCGATCGCGTCGAGCGAGAGGTCCACGGCGTTCTGCGGCAGCGTCGCGAAGCGCAGCCCGAACGGCCGCCCGGCAGCCGTCCGGTCCGGAGCGGCGGCCGCCGACCGATCCGGAAGAGCTAACTCGACGCCCGAGCCGCCGGTGGGGCGCTCGTCGGAGTCGTGACCGGTCTTCACACCGTCACTGCCGAGCAGGTCGCCCGACCGCAGGGCCATCGTCGCGAGATCCGCGGTGGCACGCCCCAGGGGTAGCTGGTCGCTGATCGGGAACACCGCCGCGTATGCCGCGTGCTGGCTGGTCACGAACGTCTCCTTCTCCAGGGCCCGGCACGCCGCGAGGCGCCGACCTGCCGGGCGGTTTCGGACTTCGCATCCGAGCGTTCCCGCGCCGCCACGTGCCGGAGAGAAGACGGCCAGCGTGCCGCGAAATGCCGCGGATGCGACGAACGGTGCAAACAAGGACTAGCCAGGCTTGCACCGTTCATAGCTCCGCGGTTCAGCATCTCAGAACCTTGGGGGCGGACGACCGAAGATCCCGCACTCAGTCACCACGAGGTGACGCTCCCCACCCTTCGTGGTTCGGCAAAGCCCACATGTAACGGCGTGAGCTGTCTCCCCCGTACCTCGAGCTCTCCTGGGCCTCCACCCGCCTCGCATGAAACGCCGCGCCGAAAGTGCCGGCGCGGCGACGGTGTGGGGCGACTATCGGCCGGAGCCGCCAGTCGCTGGCCAGACCAGCGAGCGGGAACGTCGTGACTGAGTTCGCGGCTCAGCGCCGCGGCGCCCAATCGTCTTCGTCGTAACGACCCGAGTACTCATCTTCGTACTCGTCGTCATCCGTGGAGGTGGAACTGGGGGAACTCGAAAGCTCCCGTTGGAGAGCGTCGAGGTCGGTGTTGGGAGAGCTGTACTTCAGCTCACGCGCGACCTTCGTCTGCTTAGCCTTAGCACGGCCGCGCCCCATTGGCTCGACCCCCTCGCACAGGTGTATCGGGGCGTCATGCGAGAGGCCCCGGATGATGGCATGTCTCGTAGTGACACCGTACCGTCCCCACCCAACGTTCGGCACCTCGCGGGTTGGGCCGATCAGCTCTCGGGTGGCGCTGGGCGACGATAGCCCCACTGAAACGGGCGTCGTCGTCCGGCGCGAGCGGCTGCGAAGACGAGATTACGTGACGCGCATCACACCTGGTGAAGGGCTGCCGGCCAGGATCGACCGCAGCCGTCCGACCTGCGCCATCCGCTGCTCGGCCAGCCGATCCCCGCGGCAGCGGCCGGGATCGTGCCATCGGCGTCGGCGCGGCGGAACACGCGAGCGTCATCTCGTGGATCCCGGCGGTCCGGCGCTAGGCCCACGCGAAGGCGGAGCCTTCGATCTCGTCCGCGACCTGGGTCACACCGCCGGAGTTCACCACGTAGTCGGGCGCGTACAACATCCCGCGGTCGGCGAGGAGCTCGTCGATGCCGGGGTGCGCGCCACCGAGCGCGCACGGCGCGACCGGCCAGCGGGGCGGTGCCCCAGCGGCGGGCCGCAGCGGCCCGATCGCTAGGTCGCGGTTCAGCGGTCGGTGCTCTGCGGCGGACGCGCCGGATAGCGGCCAGGAGCCTCGCAACAACGAAGTTCGGAAAACACGACTTAGGCCGGGGCAGCCGCCCGTAAAGGGGAATACAACTCGTCCGATCGGCAGGTACCTCCGGCAAAGGGACGGTCACGGAATGAAGGCGGATGGGTGGGCTAGTCGGGACAGACCGCCACTTCCGACGACATGGCGGATCCGTATTGGCCGAACGGTTGAGATGCGGCGGAATCACCGTCGAATAGGGGCCTACCTGCGGATACAGTCGCCCTACCGACCCTTCGGACTACCGTCAGTAAACGGCCGGTATGCGCACTGTCCCACTATTAGGCCGGATCGGTACGCAGGATCATCCTTTCGGCCCATGTCGGGCAAGGCGGACACCCGGGAGCATGGAGGGCAATGCGGCGCCCTCCCCGCCGCATACCCCTCTGAAGGAGATTTCGATGGCTACCCGTACCCCCGAATCGGAGCCGCTGCTCACCCCGGCCGAGGTCGCGACGATGTTCCGCGTCGACCCGAAGACCGTCACCCGGTGGGCCAAGGCCGGCAAGCTGAGCGCGATCCGGACGCTCGGCGGCCACCGTCGCTACCGCGAGTCGGAGGTCCGGGCGCTCCTGGCCGGCATCCCGCAGCAGCGGACCGGCGACTGAACCTTTCCGGTACGCGACCAGCTGCCCCCACAGCCTTGCGGTCGCGACACCGAACCCTTTCCACCAGGCGACCTCAGTAGTCGCCGGTCGAAAGAGTTCACTCACCGGCTCGGGCGCGACTCACGACTCCTCCGTCGTGGGTCGCGCCTCTTTTTTGTCAGCCTGTGTAGGGCGCGTATGGACGGTCGAACAGACGTTGACGGTGCGCGCGAGGCTATAGTCCGAGCACGAGCGTGACCGCCACCGCCGGGCCACCCCCAGGCGGTAGACACTTCAACGGCCGCGCCCGAGCGGCGCAACACAAAGCGGAGGTCGCGCAGTGGGCAGCCTCGGGTCCGACGGGCAGATCGGCCCCGGTCCCTCAGCGCCGGACGGCGACTACCACGCCCTGCTCGGTCTGGATCGGAACGCTGACGAGGCGACGATCCGCCAGCGCATCACGACCGAACGCCGGAAGTGGCGGCGGCGCACCACCGCGCCCGACATCGACGCCCGCCAGGAGGCGGAGCGCTGGATGCAGGCGTTGGACGCCGCGGAGCGCGCGCTGCTGTCGTCAGGTCCACCGTCGACAAGCGCCCACGGAGCCTCCAGCGCGCCGCACGCCGCGGAGGCGACCGAACCACCGGAAACCCCACCGGCCGGGAAGCGTCCAGGCCCACCGCCGGTCGCGCCGGCCGCTCGCGAGTGGCTGGTTCGGGCCGTCGAGCAGCTCAAGAACGGCCAGTCCGACCTGGCGATCTTCACCGCTCGTCGGGCCGTGGACGAAGACCCGCAGAACGCGTACGCGTGGTCGGTGCTGGCGGACGCGGCGGCCCGCTCGGACGACTCGGAGACCGCCCAGTCCGCGATCGAGCGAGCGCTGGCGCTGGAGCCGGAGTCGGCCCACCTGCATGCCGAACGTGGCTGGATCCTCGATCGCGGCGGTCGTCCGGATCGTGCGGTCGCGGCCTATCGAACCGCGGCCGAGCTCGATCCGAGCCGGATCGACTACCGGGTCCGGATCGTCACCGCGTTGCTCCGCGCCGGTCGGGTGGACGAGGCCGTGCGGGAGGCCGAGGACGCGTACCGCGCTCGCCCGGACGACGGCGACGTGCGAACCGCGCTCGGCACCGCGCTGGCCGAGCGCGCCGTCGCGGCGCAGCACGAGCTGGCCGACGGTCGCCTCGTGATCGCCAGCGAGGCCCAGGCGAGCTACGTGCTCGCGCTGGCGAGCCGCGGCATCTCCGTCCGGCCGGCTGATCCGGCCGTCCTCGAGGACCTCGAACAGCAACGCGAGTACGCACGGCGAGCGCGCCGCCGCCGGTTCTCCCCGAACGCGTTCCGTCGCAACTGGCGCTGGCCGGTCGGTCTCGGGTTGCTGCTGGTGTCCGGCTGCTGCTGCGCGCCGAACATCTACCGCGCCAGCCGCACCGGCGACCTCGTCCAGCAGGCGTTCGCCGGCGGTGTCCTGATCGTCGTGCTGACGTTTGTCGGTGCCCTGCTGTACACCTGCTTCGAGCCGGTCTACAAGCGCAACGCCGCGCTGATCGCCGAGACGGTGCCGCGCCGGGTCGGCCGCGGTCCCGGTGACCGCGCCGGCGGCGCGAAGGACCGCAGCGGCAACGGGGATGGTTCGTTCCGCCCGGAGCCGGGGGATCCCACGACCGGGCCCGGCGTTCCTGACCGCAAGGAGAAGGGCCGCCGCGGGCCGCGTTGGCCGGGCCGCGGAGGAGGGGCAGGGGGACTGGCGTGAACGCGATCGGCATCGACCTCGGAACGACGTTCTCGGCGGCGGCGACCGTCGCGAAGAACGGCGACCCGTACATCCTGCTCAACCGGGAAGGCCACTCGACCACTCCGTCGGTGGTGTGCTTCCGCGACAACAAGCCGGTCGTCGGGATGGCTGCCCGCCGCTCGGTGACCGCAGCGCCGGTGGACTGCGTCGAGTTCGTCAAGCGCCACATGGGCGATCCCACCTGGCGCTTCCCCACGTCGACCGGCGAGGAGTACACCGCCGAGCAGATCAGCGCGCTGATCCTCAAACGGATCGTGGAGGACGCCTCGACGGCGCTCGGCGCCCCGGCGTCGGAGGCCGTCATCACGGTGCCTGCCTACTTCGACGACGCCCGCCGCAAGGCCACCGCGGACGCCGGGGAGATCGCCGGGCTGGACGTTCTGCGGGTACTCAACGAGCCGACCGCGGCCGCTCTCGCCTTCGGCTACAACGCCGACCGCGAGGAGACGCTGCTCGTCTACGACCTGGGCGGGGGCACGTTCGACTGCACGGTCATGCGGATGGGGTTCGGACGCTTCGACGTGCTGGCCACCGCGGGTGACCGGAACCTCGGCGGATTCGACTTCGACAACGCGCTGATGATCCACGTCTCCGAGCTGATCCAGAAGGCCACCGGCCTCTGGCTGCTGGCTCCCGGCCTGGACGACGGCGAGACCGAGGCGATCCTGCGGGAGCACTGCGAGCAGGCCAAGCGGCAGCTGTCGACGCTCCCGGAGGCGAAGATCAGCGTGGACATCGACGGCGGCGAGCACGTCGTCACGGTGACCAGGCCGACGTTCGAGGCCCTCACCCGGCCGCTGCTCCGCCGGACCGAGGAGATCGTTCAGGAAGTCATGGAGGAAGCCGGGATCGGGTTCGGCCGCCTGGGCAGCGTCCTGATGGTCGGCGGCTCGACTCGGATGCCGATGGTCACCGCCATGGTCGAGAAGGTCACCGGAGTGCGGGCCGACCGCTCGGTACATCCGGACGAGGCGGTCGCGCTCGGAGCGGCCGTGCTGGCCGAGGTGCTCGCCACCGCCCGCAGGCACCCGGAGAGCCGTCCACGCCGGACCATGACCGTCAACGACGTGACGTCGCAGGGCGTCGGCGTCGTGGCCCGGGCCAGGGAGAGCGGCGAGCAGGTCAACTCCGTCGTCATTCCGCGGAACACGCCGATTCCCTGTCAGGGCCGGCGGCGATTCCGGACGCTGGCCGAAAATCAGCGAGAAGTGTTACTGGTGGTCACCGAGGGCGATGATCCGGACCTTCGTTACGCCACGGTGGTCGGCTCGGCCCGGCTGGCGATTCCGCAGAAGACCAGCGCCGTCGAGTTCGACATCGTCATCTCCTACGACGAGGACGGCATCATTCACGTCACGCTGACCGAACCGGACGACGACGGCGGGCAGGGAGGTCGGCAGATCGCCGAGTTCGAGATCGACCGCCAAGCCAATCTGGACGCCGCGGACATCCATCGGATGCGGGCGGCGTTGCGGAGCCTGGAGGTCGGCTGAGTTCTCCCACCGGTCGGCAGTTACTCTCAGTCGTCGTCGTGACGCTTCCCACGCGTACGGCCGTGGAAGTGTCGTTACAGGTTGCGGTTGGATAGTCCGGACGCGATCAGGGCCGGGATCCGGGACGCCGGGTTAGAGCCCAGGTCGAACGGCTACCCTACTCACAGGCGGTTCGCCGAAGGGCACTGAAAGTGAGGAATAGTCAGTGTCGACGCAGTCGAAGCTCGTCCAATTGCGACAGCAGGTCGCCGCGCTCTCCGATCGATCCACGAAGCTGTCCCAACAGCTCGTGGCGATGAAGCAGAGCTTCACGGTGACGATATCCGCAGTTCAGGGGACGATCGGCGGCTCCGCGCGCCGGACCGACCAGAACATGGTGGCCGCTCTCCAGGCTGCGGAGAAGAAACTGGACGAGGCTTCGGCCGCCCTCCAGCAGGTCTCGTCCGAAGGGAAGAAGTTCGCCGGCACCCTGTAGCGCTCCCACGCGAACCCCAGGCGACCGAGGAGACGACGCGTCGGATGATGCCTCCACGCACGAACCAGTCCGGCGGCGGCCAGTCCGGGTCGGGCGGACCGCGCTCTGACGGCGGGGCCGAGTCCGGTGGCGGGCAAGCCCGCTCGGGCGGGCCGGGTGCCCGTCGGGCCGGTGGATTCTGGTCTCGTCCCCGCCGCGAGAAGACCGACCAGCAGGGCGCCGAGAGCCCGCGGAGCGACGGGTACCAGCACCGGGACCGGCCGGCCGGCGCGTCGCCGCTGAGCGAACCCGACGACGGCACGGACCCGCTGCCCGACGAGGAGCGTCAGATCCGGACGACGTTCCTCCGGCTGCGCGGCACCGCGGACGCCCTCCTGGCCGCGGCCGACGCCGGGCGCAGCGCCGCGACCGGTGCCTACGACATCGCCGAGCGCGACGCCGCCCGCCGCACCCACCGCGCCATCCAGAGGGCCGAGGCCGACGCCGCAGCCGCCTACGAGGAGGCCCGGGACCTACTGGCCAACCGGGTCGGCCGGATCGCGCCGTGGGCCGCGTCGGCGGACTGGGGCGACGCGGGCTGGCGGTCGGACGACTGGCTGGGCACCGGACCGGCTCGATACGTCCGGCTCGGTTCGTTCTCGGTGCCGGGGGCCGGGCCGCGCAGCGGCGGCGCTCACCCGGATCAGCTGCCGGCTCTCGTCCCCCTGCTCGACGTCGGCTCGCTGGGCTTGATCGCCGAGGGCGACGACAAGGAGTGGCCGATCGGCGCGATCCACTCGGTGCTCCTGCGGGCGCTGGCCGCCGCACCACCGGGACGGTTGGAGATCGTCACCTACGACCCGCGGATCCGCGGCGTCACCAGCCCGTTCGCGGCGTTGCGCAAGGCCGGGAACGACCTGCTGTCCGACCCGCTGGCCACGCCGACCGAGCTGGTGCGCCGCCTGGTACTGCTCCGTGCGGCGGTGATGCGGGTGGCCGAGCTGGCCGGCGCCCACCACGTCCCGGACCTCGCAGCACTCACCAAGGCCACCAAGGTCCAGCCCGAGCCGTACCGCCTGCTGGTCGTCTGCGACTACCCGTACGGCATCGACTCCGCGGCGCAGACCGAGCTCATCCGGCTGGCCGAGGGCGGTCCGCGCCGCGGTGTCTCGCTGCTCGTCCACCACGACCCGCGCGTACTGCCGGAGGACGGCGTCAACCCGGCCGAGCTGCTGGGCCACCTGACCGTCGCCCGGGGGCGGAACGCGGCGATCACCGTGAGCTCACTGCCCGCCGTCACGGTCCGGCCCGATAATCCGCCTCCCCGCGAGCTGATCGAGCGGGTCTCGGCCCGTGTCGCCGAGGGCGCCCGTCGGGGTGCCGCGCCGGTCGTCGAGTTCGAGCCGCTGTTGCCCGAGCCGGACAAGCGGTGGTCCGAGGACGCGATCCGGGGGATGACCGCCAAGATCGGGCGGGCCGGCCTGGACACGGTCGAGCTGGAGCTGCGGGGCTCGGATCCGTCGCTGCCGAACGTCCTCATCGGAGGCGCCTCCGGCCAGGGCAAGTCGAACCTGCTGCTGGTGCTGCTGCATTCGATCGCGGCGTCCTACTCCCCGGACGAAGTCGCGATGTACCTGCTCGACTTCAAGGACGGGCTGGAGTTCGACCGGCTCGGGCCGCGCCCGGGGCGTCCGTGGCACCTACCGCACGCCCGCGTCCTCGGTCTGGAGGGCGACCGCGCGTTCGGCCTGGCGGTGCTGCGGTACCTGGACGCCGAGTTCCGTCGCCGCGCCGAGCAGTTCCGGCTGGCCGGGGCGAACGACCTCGCCGGGTACCGGACGCTGCGCCCGGGCGAGACCGTGCCCCGACTGCTCCTGGTCATCGACGAGTTCCAGGTGCTGGTGGCCGAGGACGACGACATCGCCCGCGCGTCGATCGTCATCCTCGAGACGTTGGCTCGGCGTGGCCGCGCGGTCGGCGTCCACCTGGTGCTCGCCTCGCAGACGCTCTCGGGCATCGAGACGCTGGTGACCAAGGAGCGGTCGATCTTCGGCCAGTTCCCCTGGCGGGTCTCGCTCAAGACCGAGGCCAGCGAGTCCGAGGCAGTGCTCGGCCGACAGAACACCGAGGCCGCGCAGCTGCGATTTCGTGGTGAGATCGTGTTCAACCGCGAGTACGGCGATCCGGCGCACAACCGGCGCGGCGTCGTCGCGTACGCCGACGAGCAGCGGTTGGACATCCTGCGACGGCAACTCTGGGAGAAGGGCGGCCGTCCGGCGGCGCCGCGCGTGTTCTACGCCGCGCGACCGTCTGACCCGAGCCTGCTCACCGACGCACTGCAGCGGGTGCTCACCGACGCGCCACCCGGCGACGACACCAAGTACGCGCTGCTCGGCCTGCCGGTGGACGTCGACCCGGCGCCGGTCGCGTTCGGCCTCACCGCCGACCCCGGCCGCACGCTCGCGGTGGTCGGCGACGGCCGGGACGACGCGTTCGGGACGCTGGGTGCGGTGGTGTGGTCGCTGGCCGCGCAGCACGTGCGCGGCGGTGCCGAGTTCGTGATGCTGGACGCCGTCGGCGGTGACATGGGCTCCCCGGAGACCGCGTTGCTGGCGGAGACGGCCGGCGCCTTCGACCACGGCGTCGTCACGTACACCGGTGGTTCGGTGGGAGCGGGCCTGATCGAGCTCGCCCGGATCGTCGACGAGCGGATCGCGAACGGCGGCAAGCACGCCGACCTCACCGCGGAGCGGCGACCGATCTACGTGCTCGGCATCGGCCTGCACCGGGCGCCTCGGCTGGACCATTTCGACGACACCGGGGTGGTCCCCACCGACGCGCTGCGGACGTTGGTGCGCGAAGGGCCGCTGGTCGACGTCCACCTGATCGGGTGGTGGAACAGCCTGCGTGTGTTCAGCGAGCACGTGGGGTACGAGTACGCGCCGCTGGTGGGCGGTTACGTGTTCCTGCGGGTGCCGGAGGCGGATGTGCAGGGAGTGCTCGGGCCGTACTTGCGGTACGCCCCGCAGCTGCACCGGGGCCTGTTCTGCGACCTCTCGCACGGCGGTCGGCCGGTACCGGTCGTGCCGTTCGGACTCCCGGCCGGTGGACGATGAGCCGGCCGGCGCGCGTCGATTCGGAGTGGACCGATTACCTCGCGGCGGTGAACCAGCTGGCGAACCTGCCGAACCTCGCCGACGAGCGTCGACGCAGCGCGAAGGCGGACGAGGAAGCGGCGATCGCGCGGGCGAAGAACGCTCAAGAACTCGCGCTCAAGGCGTGCGAGGACTGGCGCACCTACGCGAAGCGGACGCTCGCCAACGCGGAGGCCCGCCTGGTCGCCGCGCACATCCTGGTGCCGGACGCGTCCGCGGCGCCGACGATCGCGTACGACGCTCCCGAGCCGCTGATCGAAGGGCTGCAGGAGCTGGACAAGAAGCTGGCGACCGAGGTGGACGGGCTGCACGAGGCCCGGCGGCTCGGCCGCCAGCGCGCGATGGAGCGGGCGGCGGAGGCGGCGCGGAAAGCGGCGCTGCGCCGGGAACTTCTCCGCATCGCCGGCCTGATCGCCCTGATCATCCTGGGAGCCCTACTCCTCCGCGTCATCTTTTGATTGCATGGCCCGCCGTAGCAAGTACAAGAGCGCGCCTGACGGCGCCCAACTGCGGCGTGGCGGGGCACTGATGCCACTGTGGCCCGTGGGAAGATGCGGCGATGCCGTCGGAACACCCCCGCCCCACGTTCCACGCGGATCTGCACATCCACTCGAAGTACAGCCGCGCCTGCAGCCGTGACTGCGACCTCGAACATCTCACCTGGTACGCCAAGCGCAAGGGCCTGACCCTCGTCGGCACCGGCGACTTCACCCACCCAGCCTGGAACGCGCACCTCCACGAGACGCTGGTCCCCGCCGAGCCGGGCCTGTATCGCCTCAACGACGACCTGGCGAAGTCCGTCGACCGCACACTGCCCGGCATCGTCGCGGCCAGCACCGTCCGATTCATGCTCAGCGTCGAGATCTCGACGATCTACAAGCGTGACGACAAGACGCGCAAGGTGCACCACCTCGTGTACCTACCGGACCTCGAGGCCGTGCAGAGGTTCAACGCCAAGCTCGCCCGGATCGGCAACATCGCCTCCGACGGTCGCCCCATTCTGGGCCTGGACTCGCGTGACCTGCTGGAGATCACGCTCGAGGCCAGCCCCGACGGCTACCTCGTCCCCGCGCACATCTGGACGCCGTGGTTCGCCGCGCTGGGCTCCAAGTCGGGCTTCGACGCGATCGCCGACTGCTACGCCGACCTCGCCGACCACATCTTCGCGGTCGAGACCGGCCTGAGCTCCGACCCGGCGATGAACTGGCGAGTGTCCTCTCTCGACCGGTACACGCTGGTCAGCAACTCCGATGCGCACTCACCGCCGGCGTTGGCCCGGGAAGCGCACAGCTACACGTGCGAGCTGGACTACTACGGCGTCCGCGAGGCCCTGCGCACCGGCGACGGGTACGCCGGGTCGATCGAGTTCTTCCCGGAGGAGGGCAAGTACCACGCGGACGGGCACCGCACCTGTGGAGTGCGGTGGGAACCTGCGGAGACGATCGCGGCCGACGGGAAATGCGCGGTGTGCGGGAAGCCCGTCACGGTCGGCGTCCTTTCCCGGGTGGAGGCCCTGGCCGACCGTCCCGACGGTGAGCGTCCGTCCGGCAAAGCGAACTTCCGCAACCTCGTGCCACTGCCCGAGATCGTCGGCGAGATCCACTCGGTGGGTCCCCGCAGCAAGACCGTCACGCGCGAGGTCGACGGCCTGGTCGCCGCGCTCGGCCCGGAGCTGGACATCCTCACCGAGGTCCCGGTCGACCAGGTCACCGCGGTCGGCGGCGAGCTGCTCGGCGAGGCGATCGGCCGCCTCCGCCGCGGCGACGTCATCCGCCAGCCCGGCTACGACGGCGAGTACGGCGTGATCAGGCTCTTCGAGCCTTCCGAGCTCCGGAATTCTGCCGGCACGTCCGCGCTCTTCGCTCTGCCCACCCAGGATGATTACGCCGTCCGGCGAACCGCCGCTGGACGGTCACCCGTTCCGGCGCACGCCGAGAGCCCCGGAACGGCCGGTACCGCCGTCGCGGCGACCACCGGCTCGGCCGCCGCCCGCGAGGGCACCACCGCACGGAGCGGCTCCGGACGGAACGCCGCCGTGGGCCGCTCGGCTGATCCCGCGGCTCTGGTCGCGACCGTGGCGCAGCAGCGCGGCGAGCCGCCCGAGCTGTTCGACGCCGAGACGGTCGCCGCCGTCGCCGCACCACGCCGCACCGGCCCCGGACGGCAGCGCGTCGCCGCAGATCCAGTGACCACCGCACGGGGAAGCACCGCACGGCCCGAACAGGATGCGACGGGGCCCGCCGAGCACGGCGGTGCCTCGTACGGCGGCCCGCCGACCGACCACGCGGACGAGTCCGCGGCGGCCGACCAGGCAGGCGTAACCCCTCTGCCGTTGGAGATCCCCGATCGAGGGGTGCTGGAAGGGCTCGACCCGGAGCAGCGGGCGGCCGCGGGAGCGGCCGACGGGCCGCTGCTGGTGGTGGCGGGGCCGGGGACCGGGAAGACGCGGACGCTGACGCACCGGGTGGCGTACCTGGTCGCCGAGCGTGGCGTGCCGGCGGAGTCGTGCCTGGCGATCACGTTCACCCGACGGGCGGCGGCGGAGCTGGCCGAGCGGCTGGCGGCGTTGCTGCCGTCCGGCCGGGGCGAGCCGTTCGTGGCGACGTTCCACGCGCTGGCGCTGACGATCTGCCGGGAGCAGTACGCGCTGCTGGGGTTCGCCGGGCCGCCGTCGGTCGCGGACGACGCCGACCGGGCGGCCGTGCTGGCGGAGCTGGACGTTCCGATGGACAAGCCCGTGCCGGACGAGCTGCGCGAGGGCTTCCGCAAGCGGCTGCGCGCCCGTGGGCTGCTCGAGCTGGACGAGCTGGTGCCGTTGGCGGTCTCGGTTCTGGAGCCCGGTTCGGCGGCCTCGTACCGCGACCGGTGGCCGCACGTGCTGGTCGACGAGTACCAGGACGTCGACGCCGACCAGTACGCGCTGCTGCGTGCGCTGGTGCCGACGGACGGGAACCTGTTCGCGATCGGTGACCCCGACCAGTCGATCTACTCGTTCCGAGGTGCGGACGTCGGGTTCTTCCTGCGGTTCGCTTCGGACTACCCGACGGCCACGACCGTGACGCTGACCCGGAACTATCGGTCGGCGCCGCCGATCGTGGCCGCCGCGGTGCAGATCGTCCGGCCGGGGACGCTGGTTCCGGGGCGCGGTTTGTCGGCGGAACGTCGCGACCTGGGCGCCGCACGTCTGGCGGTGCACCGGGTCGCCACCGAGGCGGAGGAAGCCGGCTGGGTGGCCGCGACGATCGACGCGCTGGTCGGTGGCTCCTCGTTCCACTCGCTGGACTCCGGCCGGGTCGACGGGTCGGACGAGGTGGAGGTGCCGACGGGGTTCGCCGACATCGCGGTTCTGTACCGCACGGATGCCCAGTCGCGGACGTTGCAGTCGGCGTTCACGTCGGCGGGGCTGCCGTTCCAGAAGCGCGGTATCGACCGGCTGGCCGACCGGCCGGGGGTGCCCGCGGTGCTGCGTGAGCTGGTGCATCATCCGGGGCCGGTGGTGTCGCGGCTGCGTGCGGCGGGGGAAGCGCTGGCTGCGCGGGTCTCTGCGCCCGACTTGTTCTCGGCGGAGGAGTTGACGCTCCGGGCGTCGGACGTCTGGTCGGCGGTGGAGTTGCTGCGGCCGGTCGCTTCGGCGTCCGGGGACGATTTGGACGGGTTCCTGGCGGCCGTGGCCACCGGGGCGGAGGTCGACGCGCTCGATCCGCGGGCGGACGCGGTGTCGCTGCTGACGCTGCACGCGGCGAAGGGCCTGGAGTTCCCGGTGGTGTTCCTCGTCGGCTGCGCGGACGGCGTGGTGCCGCTGCGCTTCCCCGGCGAGGACGAGGACGAGCGGGCCGTTCGCGAGGCCGAAGAGCGGCGGTTGTTCTTCGTCGGGGTGACGCGGGCCCGGCGGCGGCTGTTCCTGTCGGCGGCGCGGCAGGTGACCCGTCGCGGCGTGACGTCGGCGGCGGCGTTGACGCCGTTCCTCGCCCCCGTGGACGAGGGACTGCTCGACCGCACCGGTACCGCCGAGACGCCCCGCCGCCCCGCCGCGCGCCAGATGCGCTTGATCTGAGGGCGCCGGGCGGTGCGCACTTTCCGCCCCAGGGCGGACGAATGTGTGCAACGGTTCGGCTGCGCGGTGGCGGCTCGGCGGGGTCGGTGGCTTATCCTCGACGCGATGAGCGTGACGGATGAAGCCGGGGCCCCCACGTGGGTCGTCATCGACGCTGAGACCACCGGGCTGAGCCCCAAGGAGCACCGACTCGTCGAGTTGGCGATCGTCGTGCTCGACGAGCGGGGCAACTCGATGGGCGAGGCGGCCACGCTGGTCAACCCCGGCATGGACATCGGCCCGGCGGACGGCCACGGCATCCGCAACGAGGACGTACTGGACGCCCCGCGCTTCGACGAGCTCGCCGGCTGGCTGGTCGAGTGGCTGCGCGGCAAGGTGCTGGTGGGGCACAACCTGCTGTTCACCTCGGCCTTCCTGGACGAGGAGTTCCGCCGCAGCGGCTTCGAGATGCCGCACGTGCCGGCGATCTGCACGATGACGAACGCTCCGCGCTACCTGCCGTCGCTGCCGGGCCGCACGCTGGAGCAGTGCTGCGCCGCGGCGGGCATTCCGCTGGACGGGCCCCGGTCGGCGCTCACCCACGCGCGGGCCGCCGGGGAGCTGTTCGGGACGTTCCTCGCCCAGCGTCCGACGCTGCCGTCGCCCTGGGTGCAGTACATCGAGCGGGCCCGGCGGATGGCGTGGCCGCGGATCCCGATGCGGGACTTCCAGATGGCGCCGCGGGCCGAGGAGGAGTGGGAGGCCGCCGACCCGGAGCAGACCGCGATCGTCAGCCCGGAGATGGCGCGGATGGCCGCGGCGTACGCCGGTCTCTCGTCGAAGACCGCTGAGGCCGACCTCGCCGATGCCGCCGTGAGGGGGGCGCCGAACCCCGAGGTCGACAGCGAGTTCGTCGCCGAGGTGGTCGAGGAGGCGCCGCGGTCGCCGGAGGAGTCCGGGCCGGTCAGCGCATATCTCGGTGCGCTCGACAACGCGGTGTCCGACCGGGTGCTCTCGTTCACCGAGGCGATCCACCTCAAGGACCTCGCGGCCGCGCTGGCGATCTTCGAGGCCGAGCAGGGCGACGCGCACCGGCAGTACGTGCGGACGCTCGCGGCGACCGCGTGGGCCGACAAGCAGGTCACCGACGAGGAGCGCGACGACCTGGTCGCGGTGGGCAAGTTGCTCGACCTGTCCGAGACCGAGGTCGACGGGCTGATCGAGGAGACGAAGCCGGAAGAGGCCGGGGGCTCGGCTCCGTCGTCGTCGACCTCGAGCTCGGAGTACGAGGCGGGCTGGTACCCGGATCCGTACGGCCAGCCGGGTCTGCGGTGGTACGACGGGCAGAACTGGACGCATCACACGCACACGAGCTAGGTGTTCTGAAAGCGGCTGACTAGCCGGGACGCGCGGGCCAGGCGTCGGGTGGGGCGGCGGCGGAGGCGGTCGTACCGCTGGAGTGCGGTGGTCACGTCGCGCGCAGTATCCGGCCCTACACCCCCCGCCCGCCCACCCGTACTCGAAGAGACTGCACCCAACTGGGCAGCCAGGCAGTCGGCGTCCACCAGGGCCTGGCACGCTCCCTGGCCCAGTGACGGAGCCATCGCGTGGGCGGCGTCCCCGACCAGCGCGACGGTCCCGTGCACGTACCGGCGCGGCCCACGCCCCAGGTCGTGGATCTCGTGCCGTAGCAGCCCGTCGTCGGTCGCGGCGTCCAGCACGGCCGGAACCGGGTCCGGGTAGTCGGCGAACCGGGCGCGTAGCTCGGCGACCGTCGGGCGGGTCCCGGCCGGCGCGCGCAGTGCCACGTACCAGTTGGTCCGGCCGCGTGCGACCGGGGTGACGCCGACCAGCGCGCCCCGGCCCCAGACCTCGCCGGCCGGGCCGAACTCACCATCGACGACGCCGCGGATCGCCACCACACCCAGGTACCGGGCACGCACGTCGGGGAAGTACGCGTCCCGGACCGCGCTGCGATAGCCGTCGGCGCCGATCACCACGTCGAACTCGCGTCGGAGCCGGTCCGGATCGGTAACGTCCACTCCGGTGCGTACGACGTCGTCGGGTACGGCGGCGGCGAGCGTCGTCACCAGCGTCGTCCGGGGCACCATCAGCACTGGTGCGCCGCCGCGCTTCTCGATCCGCTTCAACGGGAGGTCGGCGATCCGGCGCCCGCGCCGAGTCCGGACGCAGCCCTCCCGGTACGGAACGCCGACGGCTTGGATCCGGTCGCCGACTCCCAAGCGGTCGAGCGCGCGTTGCGCCTCGGGCCAGAGGCCGATCGCGGTGCCGAGCTCGACGATGCGCGGCCAGCGTTCGAGCACGGTGACGTCCCACCCCTCCCGCCGCAGCGCGATCGCCGTCGCGAGCCCACCGATGCCAGCGCCTACTACAGCTGCAGTACTCATGCCGTCGACCGTACTACGGATGTAGTGGAGGTACTAGAGCTGTAGTGTGACCGCATGGCCGGACGCCGGGAGCAGGCACTGGACGCAGCGGTACGCGTACTCGGCAGCCAGGGGACTCGCGCGCTCACCCATCGAGCGGTGGACGCCGAGGGCGACTTGCCGGCCGGAACGACGTCGAACTACTTCCGCAGCCGGGACGCTCTGCTCTCCGGGATCCTCGGCCGTCTGCTGGAGCAGGAGAAGGACGCGTTCGCCGCGCTGGCCGGGGAGCCACACCCGGTCTCCGCCGACGAGCTGGCGGGGCGGCTCGGGGCCATGCTGCGCCAGCTGGCCGGCCCCGCCCGACCGATGACGCTGGCGCGGTACGCGATCTTCGTGGAGGCCGCCCACCAGAAGCCGATGCGGCTCGAACTGCTCGCCTGGAGCCGCTCGCTGTGGTCGTGGGCCGGCGAGTGGCTGGCAGCCCTCGGCTCCGACCGCCCGGAGGAGCACGCCCGAGAGGTCCTCGCGTTCGCCGACGGGCTGCTGCTGCACCGCCTCTCCCGGGGTGGTGACGGTGAGTTCGCCCCCGAGGCGTCGCTGGCCGCACTCCTCCGTGCGTTGGTGGAAAAACCTGTGGATAACTGACTCGCTGTGTTCCGATCAATACAGCACGGTGATCGGAAGGCGGATTAATGGACTACGAGCAGGAAGCGGCCGCGCTCTACGCGCTACCGCCGGCGCAGTTCACGACCGCCCGCGATGTCCGGATCGCGGAGCTGAAGGGTGAGAAGCAGGGCGCACTGGCCGGACGGCTGAAGCTGTTACGCCGGCCGACGGTCGCCGCCTGGTGCGTGAACCTCCTGGCCGGGTCGCGCCGGGACGAGCTGCGGGCACTCGTGGAGCTCGGCCCTCAGCTGGCCGACGCGCAGCGCCGCGCGGATCCGGGGGCGATCCGGGCGCTCTCCGCGGAGCGACGGCAACGGGTCGCATCGCTGGTGTCGGCGGCGACTCGATTGGCCGGGGAGTCGTTCCCGCGACGGGATGATCCGACCCCGTTCGCGCTGGAGCCCTCGGTGGTGGTGGATCTGGAGGCGACGCTCAACGCCGCGGTGGCGGACGCCGCCGTGGCCGAACGAGTGTTGTCCGGACGGCTGGCACGGGGCGAGGCGTACGTGGGCTTCGGTCCACTGCCGGACGATGCTCCCTTGCCCGCCGAGCGGACGTCCTCGGACGAGGCACCGGAGGGCGACGACCGACCCGACACCCGGGAGGCACGCCGCCGCGCCGCGGCCGCCAGGTCGGAGAGCGCCGTCGCCGATCGTGCCGTCGTTGCCGCCCGGTGCGAACGCGACGCCGTCCGCCGGAGCCGGGACGTGGCTCGCCACGCCCGGGACGAAGCCGCTGCCGTCCTGGCCGAGGCGGAGCGGCGGTTGGCGGACGCCGAGCGCGAGCTGTCCGGCGCGGACCGCACGCTCCAGCGGGCCGAACACCAACGGCAGCAGAGCATCGCTCGTCTGGACGCTGCCGAGCAGGCGCTCAGTGCGGTAGACGGGCCGTCCGGCCGTAAAAGCTCTCGATCTGCTGCACGATCGTCGTGAACTGGTCGAGGTCGACCGGCTTGGTGACGAACGCNACGCCCGAGAGGTCCTCGCGTTCGCCGACGGGCTGCTGCTGCACCGCCTCTCCCGGGGTGGTGACGGTGAGTTCGCCCCCGAGGCGTCGCTGGCCGCACTCCTCCGTGCGTTGGTGGAAAAACCTGTGGATAACTGACTCGCTGTGTTCCGATCAATACAGCACGGTGATCGGAAGGCGGATTAATGGACTACGAGCAGGAAGCGGCCGCGCTCTACGCGCTACCGCCGGCGCAGTTCACGACCGCCCGCGATGTCCGGATCGCGGAGCTGAAGGGTGAGAAGCAGGGCGCACTGGCCGGACGGCTGAAGCTGTTACGCCGGCCGACGGTCGCCGCCTGGTGCGTGAACCTCCTGGCCGGGTCGCGCCGGGACGAGCTGCGGGCACTCGTGGAGCTCGGCCCTCAGCTGGCCGACGCGCAGCGCCGCGCGGATCCGGGGGCGATCCGGGCGCTCTCCGCGGAGCGACGGCAACGGGTCGCATCGCTGGTGTCGGCGGCGACTCGATTGGCCGGGGAGTCGTTCCCGCGACGGGATGATCCGACCCCGTTCGCGCTGGAGCCCTCGGTGGTGGTGGATCTGGAGGCGACGCTCAACGCCGCGGTGGCGGACGCCGCCGTGGCCGAACGAGTGTTGTCCGGACGGCTGGCACGGGGCGAGGCGTACGTGGGCTTCGGTCCACTGCCGGACGATGCTCCCTTGCCCGCCGAGCGGACGTCCTCGGACGAGGCACCGGAGGGCGACGACCGACCCGACACCCGGGAGGCACGCCGCCGCGCCGCGGCCGCCAGGTCGGAGAGCGCCGTCGCCGATCGTGCCGTCGTTGCCGCCCGGTGCGAACGCGACGCCGTCCGCCGGAGCCGGGACGTGGCTCGCCACGCCCGGGACGAAGCCGCTGCCGTCCTGGCCGAGGCGGAGCGGCGGTTGGCGGACGCCGAGCGCGAGCTGTCCGGCGCGGACCGCACGCTCCAGCGGGCCGAACACCAACGGCAGCAGAGCATCGCTCGTCTGGACGCTGCCGAGCAGGCGCTCAGTGCGGTAGACGGGCCGTCCGGCCGTAAAAGCTCTCGATCTGCTGCACGATCGTCGTGAACTGGTCGAGGTCGACCGGCTTGGTGACGAACGCATTGGCGCGCAGCTCGTAGCTGCGCAGCACGTCCTCGTCGAGGGCGGACGTGGTGAGGACGACGACCGGGATCGAGCGCAGCTCCTCGTCGCTCTNCATTGGCGCGCAGCTCGTAGCTGCGCAGCACGTCCTCGTCGAGGGCGGACGTGGTGAGGACGACGACCGGGATCGAGCGCAGCTCCTCGTCGCTCTTCACCGCGGCCAGCACCTCGCGCCCGTCCATCCGCGGCATGTTGAGGTCGAGCAGGATCAGCTGCGGGCGCGGCGCGTCCGCGTGGGGGTCCTCGCGGCGGAGGAACGAGAGCGCCTCCACGCCGTCCGACACCACGTGCAACCGGCTGGGGACCTCGTGAGCGCTGAGTGCCTCTTCGATCATCAGCACGTCACCGGCGTCGTCATCGACCACCAGGACCTCGATCGGGGATGTTGACATCGAGCTACTTTCCGGTGCGGGCGGCATCGTCGGCGCACTGTACCGCTGGGTCGAGCGGCGTCGTACACACCGGGCCGACGTGTGCGTCCGGTGGTTGATCGACGGCGCCCCAGTGCGCGAGTTCGGGTTCCGGTTCGGGGCTAGCGAGCGGGTCAGTGCGGCGCGGGGGCCAGGGACCGGCCGGCGCTGCCCGCGAACGGCACGTCGACGTGCGGCACGTCCACCGTCGAGGCTGCCGGATGCTCCCACAGCCCGCGCTTCTGCAGCAGCGGCAGGACGCCCTCCCCGAACCAGTACGCCTCCTCCAGGTGCGGATAGCCGGAGAGCACGAACTCCGAGAGCCCGAGCTCGCTCAACTCGGCGATCCGGTCGGCGACCTCGGCGTGGCTGCCCACCAGCGCGGTGCCCGCGCCCCCGCGGACGAGGCCGACGCCCGCCCAGAGGTTGGGTGCGATCTCCAGGTCACGCAGCGCCGTGCTGGCGCGACCGCGGCCGTGCAGCTCGGCCATCCGGCGCTGTCCCTCGGACTCGCTCTGCGCCAGCCCTTGCTGGACGCGCTCGACGGTGGCCGGATCGATGCCGGCGAGCAGGCGCCCGGCCTCGGCCCACGCCGCCTCGGAGGTGTCCCTGCTGATCACGTGCAGCCGGATGCCGTACCGCAAGGTGCGGCCGTGCTCCGCTGCGAGGCCCTTGACCCAGTTTATCTTCGCCGCGACTTGCTCCGGCTTCTCGCCCCAGGTGAGGTAGGTGTCGGCATGCTTCGCGGCGACCCGCCCGGCAGCCGGTGACGAGCCGCCGAAGTACACGTCCGGAATCGGATCCGGAACGCGGCTCAGCGCGGCGTCGGCCACCTGGACGTGCTGCCCGTCGAGCGTGACGGTCTCGCCCCGCCAGAGCCGCCGGACGACCTCGAGGAACTCGTCGGTGCGCTGGTAGCGCCCGTCCTTGTCGAGGTAGTCGCCGTACGCCCGCTGCTCCTTGCTCTCACCTCCGGTGACGACGTTGAGCAGCAGCCGGTTGCCCGAGTGGCGCTGGAACGTCGCGGCCATCTGTGCGGCCAGGGTGGGGGAGAGCAGACCCGGCCGGAACGCGACCAGGAACTTCAACCGCTCGGACGTTCCGGCCAGCATCGCCGTCGTCAGCCACGCGTCGTCGCACCACGCACCGGTCGGGGTCAGAGCGCCGACGAAACCGAGCTGCTCCGCGGCCCGGGCGATCTGGGTGAGATACCCCAGCGAAGCCGGTCGATCGCCGGCCGCGCGTCCGAGGTCCGTGCCGTGGCCACCGGCTACGAGGTTCCGGCTGTCGCCCATCGTCGGGAGGAACCAGTGGAAGGTCAGGCTCATCGGGGTCCTTCCGGTGTGTCCGAGCGTGAGCGGGGGTCGTGATCACGCACGCCCGGAAAACCCTACCTGAAAGATAGGGATGCAGGTCGGCGGGTCGCCGGACCAGCGGGGCGCGTAAACGTTCTGCTCCTGGCGCAACCGGGCCAGTCGGCGCTTCGCCCCGTGATTGCCTGAGCCCGCGACACAGCGGCTACCGCCCCGCGGACGCCCGGCCGGGACCCGTGGCGCCGCCGCTCGTGCCGGTCGCCGACCACGGACTCGGGAGGACAAGTGCGGCTGGTCTACGTACACGGAGCCTGCGTCCGAGACGCGGACTGGTGGTGGCACCGGATGGTCGCGCCGCTAGCCGCGGTAGGTGTCCGCAGCCGGGCGGTGGCGCTGCCGAGCTGCCGCGGGGACACCCCCGGCGACCGGCTAGTCACGCGCCCGGCGCCCGGGTGCGCCAGCGGGCCCAGCGACGGTGCCCGACTTGCGGGACAGGGACTGGGCGACCTCTACGACGACGTCGACGCGGTGCGAGCGGTGATCGACGAGGACGACGAGCCGGTGGTGCTGCTCGGGCACTCCTACGGCGGCATCGTGATCACCGACGCCAGCCACGGCCACCCCGCCGTGCGGCAACTGGTGTACGTGACGTCGATGATGCCGGATGTCGGGGAGTCGCAGGCGAGCGTGGCGGGCGCCGGGCCGGCCCCCTGCCTGGATCCGGGCGAGGACGGGACGACCGGCGTGCTGCCGGATCACGTCCGCGAATTGTTCGTACAGGACTGCGACGCGGCTACCGCGGACGCGGCCGTAGGCCGCCTGACCAGGCAGGCGATGAACCCGTTCGGACAGCCGGTACGCGCCGCGGCCTGGCGGGACGTACCGGCGACCTACATCGTCTGCACGGACGACCGGGCGATCCCGGCGGAGGTGCAGCGCGAGCGGGCGACGCGCGCCGGGGCAGTGGTCGAGTTCGCGGCGGGGCACCATCCGTTCCTCTCCCGCCCGGAGGACTTCGCGGCCCTGCTGCTCGACGTCACGTCACCCGCTCGGTAGTGCTACCGCGACGGTGCCCTCATCTCAGGAGCAGGTCTCGATCGTGGCCCACTCCTCCAAGTGGGCCAGTACTTCGCGGACCGGGCGGTCGGTGGCCTGGGCCAGCCGCTCGAGCAGCTCGGTCTCGATCCGCACGTGGGCGGCCAGCTGCTGGCTGACCAGATCGGACGTGGGTGCGCTGATCGCGTCGCCCATCGCGACGGCACCCGCCATGAACGCGTCCGCGATGGTGCGCGGGCGCCGTGCCTGAAATTCGTGCTGCAGTTCGTCGAGATCGGGCTCCACGGTCGCGGTGCCGTACACGGCGGCCCAGGACTCCACCGCGGCGGGAACCGCCGCCCGATCCGCGTGCAAGGACTGGAGCAGTGCCACCGCACCGTGGATAGCGGAGGCCACCCCCTCGCGGTTCTCGTCGCGACCGGCGCCGAGCCGGTCGCTCTCGGACTTGTCGCCGCCGAGCCCGACGTGGTCGAACCAGTCGTCGGTGGGCTCGTCGTTCTCGAACATCCGTCGCCTCCCCTGGCTTCGTCGTAAGCACCGTAGCGACGACCACCGACGTTTTTGCCGACTCATATTCCTCACCGGTTATATTTGTGGGGTGACCACCTCGTTCGCGGTGCTGGCCGAGCCGACCCGGCGTCGCATCCTCGATCTGCTGCTCGAACGACCCCGTCCGGTGGGTGAGTTGGTCGAGCACCTGGGGCTGAGTCAGCCCGGGACGTCCAAGCACCTGAAGGTATTGCGGGACGCCGGATTGGTGCGGGTGCGGCAGGACGCCCAGCGGCGGTGGTACGAGTTGGCGCCGGAGCCGCTCGCGGAGATCGATGCCTGGCTGGCGCCGTACCGGCGATTGTGGAGCCGAAGCCTGGACAGCCTCGAAGCCCACCTGGACGCCAACCCGGAGTAGCGACGAGCCGGCCTCCACGCGACGTGCGCGGAGGCCGGCTCGTCAGCGGTCAGGTCCGCTCAGCGGCGCTGCGCTCCACGCAGAACTCGTTGCCCTCGGGGTCGGCCATGGTGACCCACCCGGACCCGTCCGGACGCCGGTGATCGGCGACCACCTGGGCGCCCAGCGAACGGACGCGCTCCACCTCTTCGTCCCGCGTGCGATCCGTGGGCTGCAGGTCGAAGTGGACCCGGTTCTTGCCGTTCTTGCGTTCGGGCACCGTGACGAAGAGCAGGTCCGGCCCGTCGCCGGGGGAGACGAGGAGCGCCTCGGGGTCGCCCGGCGCGTTGCCGTTCTCCGGGTGCTCGCCGAAGCCCGTCACCGCCGCCCAGAACTGGGCGAGAGCGTAGGGATCAGCGGAGTCGATCGTGATGTGCCGTACACGTGCACTCATGCGTTGTCCTTCGCGACACGCGCCGTCCGCGGTCGTGAGGCGTCGGTCAACCGACCACGGGAGGCGCGGGAAAAATGGACGTAGTCATCACCGCACCTCCTTCCGCTCGAAACGCCGCGCCCAGTATCGCAGGCACCGGCGAACGATTAACCCTTGTTGTACACCGCCACGTATTCCACCTGCATGTGAGCACCCGACATGGTGGCGCGCGTCGGCCCGGCGCCGAACGCCGAGGGGAAGCCACCACCGATCGCCAGGTTCAGGATGATGAAGAACGGGTGGTGGACCGCGTTCGCCCAGGTCGTGCTGTCCACTGCGGTGGACCTGACCGTGAAGAAGTTGTTGCCGTCGAGGTACCAGCGGATCTGCTCGGGCGACGTGGAGCGGTCGATCTCGACGGCGTAGGTGTGGAAGCCGGTCCGACAGCCCGCGCAGATCCGCTCACCGCTGCTGATGCCGTTCGGCTCGCGGCACGGACCGCCGACGGGCAGGCCGCAGTGGAGCGTCCCGAACGTGGATTCGCGTCCGTTGACGGCCTCCATGATGTCGATCTCACCGCTCGTCGGCCACGGGGTGCCGGTACGCAGCCGAGAACCCAGCATCCAGAACGCCGGCCAGTAGCCCAGGCCGTTGCTGGCGGTCACGTTCGGCAGTTGGAGCGACGCCTCGACGCGGAGGACCCCGCCGGGGCGCGCGCCGAACGTCGCGGACTGCGTCTGGATGCGACCCGACGTCCAGCCGCTCAGCGGATTGCGGCCACTGCGCAGAGCTCGGATCACCAGGCGGCCGGAGCCGTCGTGGTACACGTTCTGCGTGCTGTTCGTCACCGCGGCGATCTCGCCGGTGCTGAACATCGTGGCCGGCCCGATGTCGTACCGCCAGTTGGCGGTGCTGGCACCGCTGCGCGCGGCGCCGTTGAAGTCGTCGCTCCAGGTGAGCGTGAAACCCGACGGCGGTGCCGGCACGGCGCCGGGTGAGGCCGCTGACGCTCTCGTCGTCCCCGCGGTGGTGGCCGCGAGGACGAGGGAAATCGCCGCAGCGGTGGTAGCCCTCAGCCACGGCCTCCGACGTCCGAGTACGCCGAGCTTCTGGGCACCGCGAGGTCCCTCCATTGGAGTCCTCCTAAGTCGGAACGGTGGCCACCCAGATGTTCTTGGCGTCCCCCGGTAAAAACCGTAGGATAGCAGGATATAACACTCAGGCTCGGACATTACGGTCTGGGTGGGGTGTCACGTCGTGACGCAGAAGGGGAGTCGCCGAAGAGGCACCCCGCTGATTAACGGAGATGCCTCGGGTTGGTGGTGGCCGGGGAGCGGCCGCGAATTTGGTGGCGCGGGTCCAGGGGCATCATGAGAAAAGGCACCCTCGCTGATCCGCGAAGATGCCTCGTTCGGTGGTGGCCAGGGGCGGGGTCGAACCGCCGACCTTCCGCTTTTCAGGCGGACGCTCGTACCAACTGAGCTACCTGGCCAAGTGCGGCGACACGCAATGCCACCTTCACTCCGCGGCCGCACCAAAGGTGCGGCCGCGAGAGCGGTCCCGACGGGATTTGAACCCGCGACCTCCGCCTTGACAGGGCGGCGAGCACTCCGAACTGCTCCACGGGACCTGGTCCGGTAAGACCCGGTCGTGCCCCCAACGGGATTCGAACCCGTGCTACCGCCTTGAAAGGGCGGCGTCCTGGGCCACTAGACGATGAGGGCGTGCAACCCGAACGGCGTTCATGCTGTCACACATGTCCGCCGGGCGGCGCACCCACCCCGTCCGCGTCGGGAGCGAGATCAGCATAGGCGACAACGAGGCCAGTTGCCAAAAGCGCCCCCGACTCTGGACGAAAGCCCAGCTCAGAGCCGCACGAGGCGGTACCTGGAGGACAGGTCGGGCAGGAGAACTTTGCACGCGGCCACGGTTCGGGACCGATCTCCGCCCCCGTCATGCATGAGCACAATCACTCCGGGAGCCATCGAGGCGCGCACCCGCGACACGATCGTGCTGGCCGGCGGCTTCGTCCAGTCCCGCGGATCCACGGTCCACCCGATCGACGCCATCCCCAGCGAGCGCGCCACCGAGACGATGACGCCGGACCAGTTGCCGCCCGGCGCCCGGAAGTACTTCGGCACCACCCCGCCGCTCGCCCGGGTGATCAGCGCACTGGTCTCACGTAGGTCCGCGAGGATCGCCGCCCGCGACTTCTTCTTCAGGTTCAGGTCGTGCCGCATCGTGTGGTTGCACAGCGCGTGCCCGTCCGCCGCGATCTTCCGTACCAGGCTGGGGTGCGCCTTCACGTTCGCGCCGACCAAGCAGAACGTCGCTTTGACGCGGTGCTGGCGTAACAGGTTCAGCACCTGCGGCGTCCATCGCGGGTCGGGGCCGTCGTCGAACGTCAACGCCACCGCGCTGCTGCCCGTGCGCCGGTACGGGGTCGACGCCGGAACCAGGATCGGCTTCGGCGCGGCGGTCGTGACGCTCTGTGCCGACGCGCGGGCGGTGGCAGGCTCGCCGGCCGCCGCTGACCCGCCGGTCGCGAGCACCAGCACGAGCGCCGCAGTGAGCCCGAGCAGTGCCGTCCGTATCCGTCGCGTCATCGTTCCTGCCTGTCGCCGAGGGTCGCTGTGGGCTCACGCCCGGATCGGCGTCAGCTCCGGTGAGCACTGTGAGCCAGGAGAGTGGCGAGGCAGGGGTTCTTGTCGGGAACTCGGCACGTTCGGACGGTCCGTGACGGTCGAGCGTCCAGAGCCCGTCCTNCAGGAGAGTGGCGAGGCAGGGGTTCTTGTCGGGAACTCGGCACGTTCGGACGGTCCGTGACGGTCGAGCGTCCAGAGCCCGTCCTCCCGTCGACGGGGGGTGCTCTCCCTTTCGGCGGACGTCCTGCACGGTGGCGTTTTGGGTAAGTGATCCCGGAATTGGGGGTCCGTTCCCAGCTCAGGGGCGGAGGGCTGGCCGGGGCGGAACGCGCTCAGTGGGATGTTCTGTCGCTGTCGGCGTTCGGGTCTGAGACACTTCAAGCGGGACGCGGCCGGGTATGCCCTCTCGGGTGCTCGTGCTGTGCCCGAGTAGGGCCGTTAGCTCAACTGGCAGAGCAGCGGACTTTTAATCCGCGGGTTCTGGGTTCGACCCCCAGGCGGCCCACCCCGCAGAGTGACGAACCCTGTGACGTGCTCCAACGCGTCGGTTGGCGCTTGCTAACGCAATCGATGGCGTTGGCTGGGCAGATGAGGCCGGTCTTTGTGCAGGCCGGGGATGCCTCGGGGTTCGATCCCCAAGCGGTCTCCATCGATGACGGTGACGCGTAGCGACGATGTGGCGCCCTGGAGGCGTTCAGTCTTGCTCGCGGCATGCGTCTGGTCGTCGGTCGGCGACGGGGCAGACTCCGGAATGTACGAGCCGCCGGCTACGGGTGCTCGCGCTGGTCCGTCGTGTCGATCGTTGCAGTGTGTGAGTGCGGCGGGACGACGGGCGTTGCGTTGGTGGCTGTCATCTACGGCGTGCGTGAACTTCGTGTCATGCCGATGAGCGGACCTTCCGAGGCCGTTCTCGGGTGTCGTACGGTGACGCTGGAGTTCATTGCCCTGAGAGGTGTAAACGGTGGCGTGGTTGGAGCGTGCCGAACCGTTGGCATCGGCGACTGGGCCGTTCGATCGGTGGCTGACGCCTCGGCGTGAAATGTCGTGGCAGTCCAGTACTGCTGCGATTGACGGGCCAGCGGCGAAGCTCGGTGGGCAGCCATTCTGGTTGGACGAGCCGTTCTGGCCGGTGTCGCGAAGTTCCGGGGAACCGATGACGTTCATCGGGCAGTTCCCTCTGCCTGGTTCGGGCGTCGCGATGGCGTATCTGTTTCTCAGCGACGAGGACGGCACCTTTGATCCGGAAGGAGGAGAGAACGCGTTCCTGATTCAGTCGGGTGGGCGTGTGCCGTCGTTCGTGAGAGGCGAGGTCCGACGTACCGGTCCGGCGCTGTGGCGGCGGGGCACAGACTGGTTCGAACGGCAGCCGGTGGAGCTACGTCTCGACCTGAAGGCTCCGGACGAGGCAGCGGTTGCAGCATTCGACCGGCAGGTCGTCTTTCGTGACGCGGCGCTGAGCGGTGTGCCGATGGAGGAGACCGATCTCCCCGATGTGGATTGCCGTAGCTACGTCGGCGGTGAGCCCTTGTTTTGGCAGCCCTGGATACCTCCTGAAGTCGGTGCCTCTTGGCGGTTTTTCCTCCAGTTGGACGGCGCCGAGGGCTGCGGTGAGGACGCGTTCGCGCTCAACTTCGGTGGGGGAACCGGATACGCCTTCGTCAGCCAGGATCAGCGTGAGGGTCGGTTCTGCTGGGACTGCGTCTGACCGCCCGCTCATCAGCGTAAGACGTTTC
>NZ_BAAAYN010000045.1 GCF_039536245.1 Cryptosporangium minutisporangium
ACCGACGGCCCGATGCCGCAGACCAAGGAGCACGTGCTCCTGGCCCGCCAGGTCGGCGTTCCGTACATCGTCGTCGCCCTGAACAAGGCCGACGTCGTGGACGACGAGGAGATCCTGGAGCTCGTCGAGCTCGAGGTGCGGGAGCTGCTCAACCAGTACGAGTTCCCGGGTGACGACGCTCCGATCGTGCGTGTCTCGGCGCTGAAGGCGCTCGAGGGCGACGCCGAGTGGGGCGAGAAGATCATCGAGCTGATGAACGCGGTCGACGAGACCATCCCGGAGCCCGAGCGGGACCTCGACAAGCCGTTCCTCATGCCGATCGAGGACGTCTTCACGATCACCGGTCGCGGCACCGTCGTCACCGGCCGTGTCGAGCGGGGTGTGCTGAAGGTCAACGAGACTGTCGACATCGTCGGCATCAAGGAGACCAAGCAGACCACCACGGTCACCGGCGTCGAGATGTTCCGCAAGCTGCTCGACGAGGCCCGCGCCGGCGAGAACGTCGGTCTGCTCCTCCGCGGCATCAAGCGCGAGGACGTGGAGCGCGGCCAGGTCGTCATCAAGCCGGGCACCACGACTCCGCACACCGAGTTCGAGGCGCAGGTCTACATCCTCAGCAAGGACGAGGGTGGCCGCCACACGCCGTTCTTCAACAACTACCGTCCGCAGTTCTACTTCCGCACCACCGACGTGACCGGTGTCGTCACCCTCCCCGAGGGCACCGAGATGGTCATGCCGGGTGACAACACCGAGATGTCGGTGAAGCTCATCCAGCCGGTGGCGATGGAGAACAACCTGCGGTTCTCGATCCGCGAGGGTGGTCGGACCGTCGGCGCCGGCCGCATCACCAAGATCAACAAGTAGTTGTCCGCGGGGTCGCGTGCGGCCCCGGCACCTGACGGTGCTTTGCGGCGCGGCGGTCGGGTCGCATCGATCCGACCGCCGCTCCGCGCGGACCACTACCCGGCAGCCACCCGACCCCCGGCGTAACAGACAGGACTGAAGGTTCCATGGCGGGACAGAAGATCCGCATCCGGCTCAAGGCCTATGACCACGAGGTCATCGACAGCTCGGCGCGGAAGATCGTCGACACCGTGATCCGCACCGGTGCGTCGGTTGCGGGCCCCGTGCCGCTGCCGACCGAGAAGAACATCTACTGCGTGATCCGCTCGCCGCACAAGTACAAGGACTCCCGCGAGCACTTCGAGATGCGGACCCACAAGCGGCTGATCGACATCCTCGACCCGACGCCGAAGACCGTCGACTCGCTCATGCGGCTCGACCTCCCCGCCGGCGTCGACATCGAGATCAAGCTCTAAGAGGCCTATTCAGGCCTGGTAGTAGAACGGATGGCACGGCGCTCACATCGCGAGAAGCGCGGATGGCGCGCCGGACCTGAATAGGTCTCTGACGGACGTAGTGGCGCTCAGGTCGGACTCAGGCCTGACAACGCATTACGACACCACCGAAGGACACGCCCGGCCGGAGCGATCCAGGCCGGGAGAGGATCCGGACCAAAGAGAGTCGGAAAGAAGAGATGGACAGGCAGATCAAGGGGATCCTGGGCGAGAAGCTCGGCATGACCCAGGTCTTCGACGAGAACAACCGGATCGTTCCGGTGACCGTCGTGCAGGCCGGGCCGAATGTCGTGACCCAGGTGCGTACCCCCGAACGTGACGGCTACTCCGCGGTCCAGGTCGCCTTCGGCGGCATCGACCCGCGGAAGGTGAACAAGCCGGAGAGCGGCCACTTCAAGGCCGCCGGCGTCACCCCGCGGCGGCACCTCGTCGAGATCCGCACGACTGACGCGGCCGAGTACGAGGTCGGCCAGGAGGTCTCCGCGGAGATCTTCGAGGCCGGCATCAAGGTCGACGTCGTCGGCACCAGCAAGGGCAAGGGTTACGCGGGTGTCATGAAGCGGCACGGCTTCAAGGGCCTCGGCGCCGGCCACGGTACCCAGCGCAAGCACCGCGCGCCGGGTTCGATCGGCGGCTGCGCGACCCCGGGCCGTGTCTTCAAGGGCCTGCGCATGGCGGGCCGCATGGGTGGCGTTCGTACCACCACGATGAACCTCAGCGTCCACCGCGTCGACGCTGAGAAGGGCCTGATCCTGGTCAAGGGCGCTGTGCCCGGGCCCAAGGGCGGGCTGGTGCTCATCCGCACCGCCGCCAAGACCCAGCTTGGTAAGGGCGGTGTGGCTAAGTGACCACGACGATCGATGTCGTAGACGCGAGCGGCGCGAAGACCGGCACGGCCGACCTGCCCGCCGAGATCTTCGACGTGACGACGAACGTTCCGCTGATCCACCAGGTCGTGGTGGCGCAGCAGGCGGCGGCCCGACAGGGCACGCACAAGACGAAGACCCGCGGTGAGGTGTCCGGCGGTGGGGCCAAGCCCTACAAGCAGAAGGGCACCGGTCGCGCCCGGCAGGGTTCGACCCGCGCGCCGCAGTTCACCGGCGGTGGCGTGGTCCACGGCCCGCAGCCGCGTGACTACTCGCAGCGGACGCCCAAGAAGATGAAGGCCGCTGCCCTCCGGGGCGCGCTCTCCGACCGGGCCCGCGGCGGACGCGTGCACGTGATCTCCTCCCTGGTCGAGGGCGACGCCCCGTCGACGAAGGACGCGGTCAAGGCGCTGGCGAACATCGCCTCCTCGCGGCACGTCCTGGTCGTGGTCTCGCGTGGTGACCGCACCGGCTGGCTGTCGGTCCGGAACATCGCCGAGGTGCACGTCCTGTCGCCCGACCAGCTCAACACGTACGACGTGCTGATCAGCGACGACGTGGTCTTCACCCAGCAGGCCTTCGACGAGTTCGTGGCCGGCCCCATCTCAGGTGGCGCCACTGCCAAGGCCAGCTCCGCGGAGCTGCCCGACCTGACCACCCCCGACATCCCGGGTGAGCCGGTGCCGTCGGTGGCCCCCGCCGAGGGCGAGGGTGCTGTTGACACCGAGGAGACGAAGTGATTTACGACCCGCGGGACATCCTGCTCTCTCCGGTCGTCTCGGAGAAGAGCTACGGCCTGCTGGACGACAACAAGTACACGTTCTACGTGCGTCCGGACGCGAACAAGACTCAGATCAAGATCGCGGTCGAGCAGGTCTTCAACGTCAAGGTCACGGCGGTCAACACGCTGAACCGGCAGGGGAAGCGGAAGCGGACCAAGTTCGGCACCGGTAAGCGGAAGGACACCAAGCGCGCGATCGTGAGCCTCGCGCCGGGTGACCGCATCGAGATCTTCGGGGGGCCGGTCTCCTGACGGGGGTCGGACCATTCTGAGGATCGAGAGCTGAGGGATACAGATGGGCATCCGCAAATACAAGCCGACTACGCCGGGCCGGCGTGGTTCGAGCGTCGCCGACTTCGTCGAGATCACCCGTGACCACCCGGAGAAGTCGCTGGTCCGGCCGCTGCACAGCAAGGGCGGCCGCAACGCGCACGGGCGGGTCACCACTCGCCACCAGGGCGGTGGCCACAAGCGCGCGTACCGGCTGATCGACTTCCGCCGGGCCGACAAGGACGGCGTGCCGGCCAAGGTCGCGCACATCGAGTATGACCCGAACCGCACCGCGCGGATCGCGCTGCTGCACTTCGTCGACGGCGAGAAGCGATACATCGTCGCGCCGAACAAGCTGCGGCAGGGCGACCGGGTCGAAACCGGTCCGGGCGCCGACATCAAGCCGGGCAACAACCTCCCGCTGCGCAACATCCCGGTCGGTACGGTCGTTCACGCGATCGAGCTGAAGCCGGGTGGCGGCGCGAAGATCGCGCGCTCCGCCGGTGCGAGCGTCCAGCTGGTGGCGAAGGACGGGCCGTACGCCCAGCTCCGGATGCCGTCGGGTGAGATCCGGAACGTCGACGCGCGCTGCCGCGCGACCGTCGGCGAGGTCGGCAACGCCGAGCAGTCGAACATCAACTGGGGCAAGGCCGGCCGCATGCGCTGGAAGGGCAAGCGCCCGACCGTCCGTGGTGTGGCGATGAACCCGATCGACCACCCGCACGGTGGTGGTGAGGGCAAGACCTCTGGTGGTCGTCACCCGGTCAACCCCAAGGGCAAGCCCGAGGGGCGCACTCGCCGGGCCAACAAGGCCAGCGACAAGTTCATCGTCCGCCGCCGCAAGACCAACAAGAAGCGCTGAGGTTGTAGGCCATGCCCCGCAGCTTGAAGAAGGGCTACTTCGTCGACGACCACCTCATCAAGAAGGTGGACGCGCAGAACGCCCGGGGAACCAAGAACGTCATCAAGACCTGGTCGCGTCGCTCGACCGTCACGCCGGAGATGATCGGCCACACGCTCGGCGTCCACGACGGACGCAAGCACGTGCCGGTGTTCGTCACCGAGGCGATGGTCGGGCACAAGCTGGGCGAGTTCTCGCCGACCCGCACGTTCAAGGGTCACGAGAAGGACGACCGCAAGAGCCGCCGCCGCTGACGCGGACCCAGGTGCGCACGGTTACCCGAGCGCGGAAAGACGAGAGAGCAGACAGATGGCAGTGATCGACGGCAAGCGCGTGAATCCGCGACGCGTGGCGCTGCTCGGGGACGCCCCGGGTGCATTCGCCGAGGCGCGGTACGTCCGGACGACGGCGATGAAGACCCGGCGTGTGGTCGACCTCATCCGGGGTCTTCCCGCCAAAGAGGCGCTGACCGCGCTCAAGTTCGCCCCGCAGGCCGCCAGCGAGCAGGTCTACCGGGTGGTCGAGAGCGCGATCGCGAACGCCGAGCACAACGAGCGGCTCGACCCCGACTCGCTGCTCGTGACGAAGGCCTTCGTGGATGAGGGCCCGACGATGAAGCGGTTCCGGCCGCGCGCCCAGGGGCGTGCCTACCGGATCCGGAAGCGCACCTGCCACATCACTGTCGTGGTGGAGAGTGTGGCCCCGACGGCGAAGCCGAAGCGGGCGCCGAAGAAGGCGAGCGGCGGCCGCGCGGCAGCCACGAAGGGAAGCGCCGAGTAATGGGTCAGAAGGTCAACCCGCACGGCTTCCGACTCGGCATCACGACCGAGTGGAAGTCACGCTGGTACGCAGACAAGCTGTACAAGGACTACGTCGGTGAAGACGTGGCGATCCGGAAGATGATGTCGCGCGGCATGGAACGCGCCGGCATCTCGCGGGTCGAGATCGAGCGCACCCGCGACCGGGTTCGGGTGGACATCCACACCGCCCGGCCGGGCATCGTCATCGGCCGTCGCGGTGCGGAGGCCGACCGGATCCGTGGTCAGCTCGAGAAGCTCACCAGCAAGCAGGTGCAGCTCAACATCCTCGAGGTGAAGAACCCCGAGGCCGACGCGCAGCTGGTTGCCCAGGGCGTCGCCGAGCAGCTCTCCTCCCGGGTGAGCTTCCGCCGCGCCATGCGTAAGGCCATGCAGTCGGCGATGAAGTCGCCGGGCGTCAAGGGCATCCGGGTGCAGTGCGCCGGCCGCCTGGGTGGTGCCGAGATGTCGCGGTCGGAGTTCTACCGCGAAGGTCGGGTTCCGCTGCACACGCTCCGCGCGAACATCGACTACGGCATCTACGAGGCCCGCACCACGTTCGGCCGCATCGGCGTCAAGGTGTGGATCTACAAGGGCGACGTCGTGCAGAGCCGGGCCGAGCGCGAGGCGGCCGAGGCCGCGCTGCGCCAGCACCGCGGCAACCGTCCCGACCGTCGCCGTGGCGCCGGTGGTGGCGGTGGCGGCCGTGGCCGTGGCGAGCGTCAGGGTGGCGGCGGCCGCGGTGCCGAGCGCACCGAGGCTGACCTGCCGCCGGCGCCGACCACCGCTTCTGGTGAAGAGTCGTCGAACGTGGACCCGAACGCGGTGGCTCCGGCCGCGGCGCCGATCGTCGAGGCGCCCGAGCCCGCCGCCACGCCGGCTGAGAACACCAGTCAGGAGGGCTGACCCATGCTGATTCCGCGCAGGGTCAAGCACCGTAAGCAGCACCACCCGACGCGCCGTGGCGCGGCCAAGGGCGGCACCGCGGTCACCTTCGGCGAGTACGGCATCCAGGCTCTGGAGCCGGCCTACGTGACCAACCGGCAGATCGAGTCGGCGCGTATCGCGATCACCCGTCACATCAAGCGTGGCGGCAAGGTCTGGATCAACATCTACCCGGACCGCCCGCTCACCAAGAAGCCGGCCGAGACCCGGATGGGTTCCGGTAAGGGTTCGCCGGAGTGGTGGGTCGCGAACGTCAAGCCGGGGCGAGTGCTCTTCGAGCTGCAGTACCCGAACGAGCAGATCGCTCGCGAGGCCATGCGCCGCGCGATCCACAAGCTGCCGATGAAGTGCCGGATCGTGAAGCGCGAGGGGAGTGAGGCGGCATGAGCAGCGGCCCGAACGACAAGGCTGCTGAGCTGCGCGAGCTCGACGACGAGCAGCTCGTCACGCGGTTGCGGGAAGCCAAGGAGGAGCTGTTCAACCTCCGCTTCCAGAGCGCGACCGGTCAGCTGGACAACAACCGCCGACTCCAGGTCGTCCGCCGGGACATCGCCCGGATCTACACGATCATGCGGTCGCGTGAGCTCGGCATCGAGCAGGCGCCGAGTGAGGTGACGGCATGACTTCAGCTAGCACAGTGAGGCCCGAGCTCGGGACGATGCCGAGCGTTAGCGAGGCATTGGCATGAGTGAGGACACCGTGAGCGAGCAGGCTGTGGAAGCCCGCAACGACCGTAAGACCCGTGAGGGTTACGTGGTCAGCGACAAGATGGACAAGACCGTGGTTGTCGAGGTCGAAGACCGCGTCAAGCACCGTCTGTACGGCAAGGTCATCCGTCGCACCAACCGGCTGAAGGCGCACGACGAGCAGAACGACTGCGGCGTCGGCGACCGGGTCCGGCTGATGGAGACGCGGCCGCTGTCGGCCACCAAGCGGTGGCGCGTAGTCGAGATCCTCGAGCGCGCGAAGTGAATTCTTTTCGACCGGCGGCCGCTGAGGTCGCCTGACCTCGGAGAAGGTCAGAGGTTGAGAAGAGTTCATAAGCCGCAGTCGGGGGGCCGATTGGCCCCCCGACCCCGGAAGGGCGCATGATTGGCCCTTCCCGGAAACTGAGAACAGTTTCGTTCCGCCAGGCTCTCATTGAGAGAACCGGCGCGACATCTATGGAGTTGACGTGATCCAGCAGGAGTCGCGACTGCGTGTCGCCGACAACACCGGAGCAAAGGAGATCCTGTGCATCAGGGTCCTCGGTGGCTCCGGCCGGCGGTACGCGGGTATCGGCGACATCATCGTGGGCACCGTCAAGGACGCCATCCCCGGCGCGGGCGTGAAGCGCGGTGACGTCGTGAAGGCCGTCGTCGTCCGCACCGTGAAGGAGAAGCGGCGGCCGGACGGCTCCTACATCCGTTTCGACGAGAATGCTGCGGTCCTGATCAAGGACGGTGGCGACCCCCGCGGGACCCGTATCTTCGGCCCGGTCGGGCGTGAGCTGCGGGACAAGCGGTTCATGAAGATCATCTCGCTGGCTCCGGAGGTGCTCTGACCATGGCGAAGCTCAAGGTGAAAAAGGGCGACACGGTCCTGGTCATCGCCGGCAAGGACAAGGGCGCCAAGGGCAAGGTGATCCAGTCGTACCCCGACACCCAGCGGGTGCTCGTCGAGGGCGTCAACCGGATCAAGAAGCACACCAAGGTCTCCACCACGCAGCGCGGCGCGCAGTCGGGCGGGATCGTGACGCAGGAGGCCCCCATCCACGTCAGCAACGTGATGGTGGTCGGCTCGGACAACAAGCCGACCCGGGTGGGGTACCGGACCGAAGAGGTCACCCGCGAGGACGGCTCGATCCAGCGCAAGCGGATCCGGGTCTCGCGGCGGACCGGTGAGGACATCTGATGACGGCCCCGGCCACCGAGAAGATTCAGCCGCGGCAGAAGCTGCGGTACCGCGAGGAGATCGTCCCCGCGCTGCGTGACCAGTTCAAGTACTCGAACGTCATGCAGGTTCCGGGCGTCGTCAAGGTCGTCGTGAACATGGGCGTCGGTGACGCCGCGCGCGACTCGAAGCTGATCGACGGTGCGGTCCGCGACCTCACCGCGATCACCGGCCAGCGCCCGCAGGTGCAGAAGGCCCGGAAGTCCATCGCGCAGTTCAAGCTGCGTGAGGGCCAGCCGATCGGCGCGAAGGTCACCCTCCGGAACGACCGCATGTGGGAGTTCCTGGACCGTCTGCTGTCGGTCGCCCTGCCGCGCATCCGCGACTTCCGCGGGCTGTCCGGCAAGCAGTTCGACGGCCACGGTAACTACACGTTCGGCCTCAACGAGCAGTCGATGTTCCACGAGATCGACGTGGACAAGATCGACCGCCAGCGGGGCATGGACATCACGGTCGTGACCACCGCGACGACGGATGAGGAGGGTCGGGCGCTGCTCAAGCTCCTCGGCTTTCCGTTCAAGGAGAACTGAGCATGGCGAAGAAGGCCCTGATCCAGAAGGCGTCCGGCAAGCAGAAGTTCAAGGTGCGCGCCTACACTCGCTGCCAGCGCTGTGGACGTCCGCGCGCCGTGTACCGGTCGTTCGGTCTGTGCCGCATCTGCGTCCGTGAGATGGCGCACCGCGGTGAGCTTCCCGGAGTCACCAAGTCCTCGTGGTGACTCGCATCAAGCAGATCGCCACCTCGTATGAAGGACCTCTTCACAGGTCCGCTGCTTCGCCGAAGGCCTTCGGGAACCGCGGCGAGAAAGGCATGAACCCATGACGATGACCGACCCGATCGCAGACATGTTGACTCGTCTGCGCAACGCCAACTCGGCGTACCACGACCGGGTGACGATGCCCCACTCGAAGCTCAAGGCGCACGTCGCCGAGATCCTTCAGCAGGAGGGCTACATCGCCGGCTGGACCGTGGCCGACTCCGAGACCGGCGTGGGCAAGGTCCTCACCGTTGACCTGAAGTACGGCCCCAACCGTGAGCGGAGCATCGCCGGCCTCCGGCGCGTGTCGAAGCCCGGTCTGCGGGTGTACGCGAAGTCCAACAGTCTGCCCCGCGTGCTGGGCGGCCTCGGCGTGGCGATCATCTCCACGTCCTCGGGCCTGCTCACCGACCGGCAGGCGACCAAGCGTGGAGTGGGCGGGGAAGTCCTCGCCTACGTCTGGTAGGGGAGAGCATGTCACGCATCGGTAAGCTGCCGATCCCGGTGCCTTCCGGCGTCGACGTCGCTATCGACGGTTCGACGGTCACCGTGAAGGGCCCGAAGGGGACGCTCACCCACCAGGTCGTCGAGCCGATCACGATCGGGCGCGGCGAGGACGGCTCGATCGAGGTCACGCGGCCTAGCGATGAGCGTCGGGCCAAGGAGCGTCACGGGCTGACCCGCACGCTGGTGGCGAACATGATCGCCGGCGTCACCACCGGGTACAGCAAGACCCTGGAGATCCAGGGCACCGGTTACCGCGTCCAGGCCAAGGGTTCTGACCTCGAGTTCGCGCTCGGGTTCAGCCACCCGGTCACCGTCCGGCCGCCGGAGGGGATCTCCTTCCGCGTCGAGAAGCCGACCCAGTTCGTGGTCGAGGGCATCGACAAGCAGCTGGTGGGCGAGGTCGCCGCCAACATCCGCAAGATTCGTCCGCCGGAGCCCTACAAGGGCAAGGGCGTCCGATACCAGGGCGAGAATGTCCGGCGTAAGGCCGGAAAGGCAGGTAAGTGATGGCTGCGTCTCTGCTTCAGCGCAAGTCCGGGGCCGGCGTCTCCGCCGTCCGCCGGGTGGGCAAGGCGCGTCGCCACTTCCGCCTGCGGAAGAAGGTCGTCGGCACCGAGACCCGTCCGCGGCTCGTCGTGACCCGCTCCACCCGGCACATCTACGCCCAGGTCATCGACGACACGGCCGGCCGCACGGTCGCCTCTGCGTCGACCCTGGACGCGTCGATCCGCGGTGGCGACGGCGACAAGTCGGCTCTGGCCCGCAAGGTCGGCGCGCTGGTCGCCGAGCGTGCGAAGGCTGCGGGCGTCGACGCGGTCGTCTTCGACCGTGGCGGCAACAAGTACCACGGGCGGATCGCGGCTCTGGCCGACGCTGCTCGCGAAGGTGGGCTGGAGTTCTGATGATCGCCAGCACTGAGAGCACAGCAATCAGCTACGAGGGGAACGTCTGATGCCTGGTCAGCAGCGCCGAGGCGGTGGAGGCGGCGAGCGCCGGGACCGCCGCGACGGCGGGCGGGGCGGAGCGGCCCCGGAGAAGTCGCCTCACATCGAGCGCGTCGTCGCCATCAACCGTGTGGCGAAGGTCGTCAAGGGTGGTCGTCGCTTCAGCTTCACCGCGCTGGTCGTGGTGGGCGACGGCGACGGCACCGTCGGTGTCGGCTACGGCAAGGCGAAGGAGGTGCCGGCCGCCATCGCCAAGGGCGTTGAGGAGGCCAAGAAGCACTTCTTCAAGGTGCCGCGGATCGGCTCGACCATCGCTCACCCGGTGCAGGGTGAGGAAGCGGCCGGCGTCGTCCTGCTGAAGCCCGCCAGCCCCGGTACCGGTGTCATCGCCGGTGGCCCGGTGCGCGCGGTGCTGGAGTGCGCCGGTATCCACGACATCCTGAGCAAGAGCCTCGGTTCGTCCAACGCGATCAACATCGTGCACGCCACGATCGCGGCGCTGAAGATGATCGAGCGTCCCGAGGCGATCGCGGCCCGCCGCGGCCTGCCCCTCGAGGACGTCGCGCCGCGCGCGCTGCTCCGTGCTCGGGCCGGAGGAGAGTGACATGGCACGCCTCAAGGTCACCCAGATCCGGTCGGTGATCGGCACCAAGCAGAACCAGCGCCACACGCTGCGTTCGCTCGGGCTCAAGCGGATCAACGACGTCGTCGTGAAGGAAGACCGTCCCGAGATGCGCGGCATGGTGCACACCGTGCGGCACCTCGTGTCGGTCGAGGAGGTCGAGTAACGCCATGGCCCTCAAGGTCCATCACCTGAAGCCGGCCCCTGGCGCCCACACCCCCAAGACCCGCGTGGGTCGGGGCGAGGGCTCCAAGGGTAAGACGGCTGGCCGCGGTACCAAGGGAACCAAGGCCCGTTACCAGGTTCCGGCTCGCTTCGAGGGTGGGCAGATGCCCATCCACATGCGACTGCCGAAGCTCAAGGGCTTCAAGAACCGGTTCCGGGTCGAGTACCAGGTCGTGAACTTGGACCGGCTCGCGGAGCTGTTCCCCGACGGCGGCGAGATCGGCCCGGAGGAGCTCGCGCTCTCCGGTGCGGTCCGCCCGGGGCGCCTCGTCAAGATCCTCGGTGACGGGGATCTGGGCGGCGTGAAGCTCACCGCGTCCGCGCACAAGTTCTCGGCCACCGCCAAGGAGAAGATCCTGGCGGCCGGCGGCTCGGTCAACGAGCTCGGCCAGTAAGAAACGCAGCAACCGGTCGTCCGGCCCGGGCGGAACTCGCCCGGGCCGGACGCCGTTGGTCTCTGTGGCCGCTCATGGTCCGCTGCTGGCGGACTGCGCTCACGCCTCGCCCGGACTGAACCGGTATGGGGACTTCGGCGTGGGCCATCGGAGACCGGCCGACTGTTAGAGTCGCACCACAGGCCCGCGCCTGACGGCGGAGCGGGCTGCCCCGACCACACTGGGCCGCGGTTGACCCCCTCGGGTCACCGGCCTGACCGATCAGCGGGCCACGACGATGGGTCCGTGCGCAGGAGGACTTGTGCTCGCCGCCTTCGGTAGGGCGTTTCGTACGCCCGACCTGCGCAAGAAGATTTTCTTCACGCTGTTCATCATTGCGATCTATCGAGTGGGCGCCACGCTGCCGTCACCAGGCGTGTCGGTCACCAACATCAATCAGTGCATCGACCAGCTCCGCACCGACGGCGGCAGTGAGGTCTTGACGCTGCTGAACCTGTTCAGCGGAGGCGCGCTCCTCCAGCTGTCGGTGTTCGCGCTCGGGATCATGCCCTACATCACCGCCAGCATCATCCTGCAGCTACTCGTCGTGGTCATTCCACGGCTGGAGCAGCTGCGTAAGGAAGGCCAGGCGGGCCAGGCCAAGATCACGCAGTACACGCGTTATCTGACGATCGGCCTGGCGGTGCTGCAGTCGACCGGCTACATCGCGCTCGCCCGGAGCGGCAACCTGTTCCAGGGCTGCAACCTCTCGATCATCCCGAGCAACACCGCCCAGCCGCAGTGGCTCACGCTCACCACGCTGGTGCTGACCATGACCGCCGGTACGGCCGTCGTCATGTGGCTCGGCGAGCTGATCACCGACCGGGGCGTCGGCAACGGCATGTCGGTTCTGATCTTCACCTCGATCGCCGCGCGGATGCCCTACGAGGGCAACAACATCCTCGAGACCAAGGGTGGCCTGGTCTTCGGAATCGTGCTCGTGATCGTGCTCGTGGTCATCGGCCTGGTGGTCTTCATCGAGCAGGCGCAGCGGCGAATCCCGGTCCAGTACGCGAAGCGGATGATCGGCCGGCGGATGTACGGCGGGACGTCGACCTACATCCCGCTGAAGGTCAACCAGGCGGGTGTCATTCCGGTGATCTTCGCCTCATCGCTGCTCTACTTGCCGCAGCTGTTCAGTCAGCTGGGTGACCCGGAGAACCCCGGTTCGGTCCAGCGATTCGTGGACAAGTGGATCACTCCCGCCGATTCCTGGGTCCACATCCTCATGTATTTCGCCCTGATCGTCTTCTTCACGTACTTCTACGTGGCGATCACGTTCAACCCGACTGAGGTCGCGGACAACATGCGGAAGTTCGGTGGCTTCGTGCCGGGCATCCGGCCCGGTCGGCCCACGGCGGAGTACCTCGGCTACATTCTCAGCAGGATCACCCTGCCGGGGTCGCTCTACCTGGGTATCATCGCGGTTCTTCCGAACTTGTTCATCTCACTCCTGGATGACAGCGGCAACAACACGCAGAACTTCCCCTTCGGGGGTACGGCGGTACTGATCATCGTCGGCGTCGGTCTCGAGACCGTTAAACAGATCGAGAGCCAGCTCATGCAGCGCAACTACGAAGGTTTCCTCCGCTAGTGCGGCTGGTACTGGTCGGCCCCCCGGGTGCGGGCAAGGGGACTCAGGCCGAGTTCATCGCAGCTCATCTCGCTGCGCCCAAGATCTCCACCGGTGACCTCTTTCGCTACAACGTGGGTCAGGGGACGCCGCTGGGCGTCGAGGCGAAGAAGTACATGGACTCCGGTCAGCTCGTGCCCGACGAGATCACCATCAACATGGTGCGGCAGCGGCTCGCCGAGCCGGACGCGGTGGACGGGTTCCTGCTCGACGGGTTCCCGCGCAACGTCCCGCAGGCCGAGGTGCTGGACGACATGCTCAAGGAGTTGGGCGTCAAGATCGACGTCGTACTCGAACTCGTGGTCGAGGACGACGAGGTGATCCGGCGACTCTCCGGGCGACGGACCTGCCGGGGCTGCGGCAAGATCTGGCACGTCGAGTTCGACCCGACGACGGTCCCCGGCGTCTGTGACCGCTGCGACGGCCAGCTGTTCCAGCGGGACGACGACAAGCCGGAGACGATCGCTAAGCGCCTCGAGGTCTATCACGAGCAGACGGAGCCGCTCGTCGACTTCTACAGCGCTCAGGGCAAGCTGGTGGGGATCGACGCCACCGGGCCGGTCGAGGACATCACCGACCGCGCCATCGACGCGCTCGCCCCGTTCGAGTAGACGCGTTTCCCGCGACGGCGGGCCAGGCTGCGGCCTGGCCCGGCGTCGCGTATCCGGGCTCTGGCCGGGTCCGACGCGGACTTGCGCCATATCCGCTCCCAGGGCCGCCCTGGAGGCGGATTCGGCGTCAATCCGCGGGGTGCGGGTGGGCGCCGTCCGGGAAGCGCACCGTCGCGCGGCGGGTGCGCGCGGCGGCCGTCGCGGGGCCGGGTAGGGCGCGAACGGATGCCGAGCTAGGGTCGAGGACGTGTTCAGGACGCAGGAAATCCAGCTCAAGACGCCCGCCGAGATCCGGTTGATGCGCGAGGCCGGCCTCGTGGTCGGGAAGACCCTCGAGCGGTTGCGCGCCGCGGTGGCGCCCGGCGTCTCGACGGCCGACCTCGACGCGATCGCCGAGGACTCGATCCGCTCGCTGGGCGGGATCCCGTCGTTCAAGGGTTACCACGGCTTCCCGGCCTCGATCTGCGCGTCGGTGAACGACCAGGTCGTGCACGGCATCCCGCGCAAGAGCCAGGTGCTGGAGGACGGCGACCTGATCTCGATCGACTGCGGCGCGATCGTCGACGGCTGGCACGGTGACTCGGCGATCACCGTCGGGGTGGGCAGGGTCGACCCGGCGTACCTGAAGATGGCGCAGGTGTGCGAGGACGCGATGTGGGCCGGGTTCGCGGCCGCGAAGGTCGGTGGCCGGCTGACCGACATCAGCCACGCGGTGGAGACCGCGGTCCGCGCAGGCGGCAAGTACGGCATCGTCAAGCACTACGGTGGCCACGGCATCGGCACCGAGATGCACCAGGACCCGCACGTGCTGAACTACGGCAAGCCCGGACGCGGTCCGAAGCTCCGCGTCGGGATGGCGCTGGCGATCGAACCGATGATCACGATGGCCGACCCGGACACGGTCGAGCTGGAGGACCAGTGGACGGTGGTCACCGTCGACGGCTCCCGGGCCGCGCACACCGAGCACACGTTCGTGTTGACCGAGGACGGCCCGTGGGTGCTGACCGCGCTGGACGGGGGCGTCTCCCGCCTCGGTGACGCGGTGACCCGCCAGCAGTCCCGCGAAGAGAACGAGATCCCTCGCATCGGGTAGCAAGTCCGAGCGACACTGGTGGTATGTCCCCCTCATTACCCGGCGTTCCCGAGGGACGGCCGCCCGCTGTCCGGGTCGGGGACGCCGAGCGCCAGGCCGTCGTCGGCCGGCTCAAGGCCGCTCTCGACGAGGGACGGCTCGACCTCCACGAGTTCGACGAGCGCGCCGCAGCGGCGTACGCGGCGAAGACCGATACGGACCTCGCGCCGCTCGTCGCCGACCTGCCGGCGCAGCCGTCGACCGCGGCCGACAGACCGACCACCACCCCTCGGCCCAAGCGGCTCACCGGCGGTGAGACCAGCTGGCTCCGGCTCGCCATCATCCTGACCGGCATCTGGCTGATCACCAACGTCGCCCGCGGCGAGGCGACGTTCTACTGGCCCGTTTTCCCGATCGGTATCTGGGGCGTGGTGCTCCTCGCCAACCGCCTGACCGGGCGGCGTGACTAGGCCGTGTCCTGCGGCCGGCTGGGCCGGTTTGGCGCCTTCGGCAAGGACAACGTAGACTTCGTTGCTGGCGCGTTGCGTCTGTTCTCCCCGCGTGTCCGCGCGGCCTCTTCGGAGGCGTTAGGGCGGGTGGGTGAGGCGCGGCTGAAGACCCGACGTGCTGTCACTGCGTATTACCGCCGGTGCCTACGGGCCCGGAACGACGTCACGATTGCGGAGGACATGCCCAAGAAAGACGGGGCCATCGAAATCGAAGGCCGAGTCGTCGAAGCGCTGCCGAACGCGATGTTTCGCGTGGAGCTGCAGAACGGCCACCTCGTCCTTGCCCACATCTCCGGCAAGATGCGGCAGCACTACATCCGCATCCTGCCCGAAGACCGGGTGGTGGTAGAGCTCTCGCCCTACGACCTGTCCCGCGGGCGCATCGTCTACCGCTACAAGTAACGAGCAGCAGCGCGCTGGTCCTCACGGCTGGCGAGCGTTTTCAAGGAGATGGCGACAGCCGTGAAGGTCAACCCGAGCGTCAAGCCGATCTGTGACAAGTGCAAGGTGATTCGCCGGCACGGGCGGGTCATGGTGATCTGCGAAAACCTGCGCCACAAGCAGCGGCAGGGCTGATCGTCGCCGCCCTTTCCTCAGGGCGGCGTAACGACCCTGCACGAGCGCAGCAGCAGAACCTCAATCGCGTCTAGAAACATGAGCGCAAGCTGATGTTCCACCCCCGGTCGGAGGCCGGGGCCCGCCTGGGCAGGCGGGGTTCATAGACGCTGCAGACCTCCGCAAACGAAGGAGTACGCCCACCCATGGCACGTCTCGTCGGCGTCGACCTCCCCCGCGAAAAGCGGCTGGAAATCGCGCTCACGTACATCTTCGGTATCGGCCGGACCCGTTCTCTGGAGACGATCGCGGCGACCGGGCTCAACCCGGACACCCGCGTTCGTGACCTCACGGACGAAGACCTGGTTCGACTCCGTGACTTCATCGAGTCCCAGTACAGGGTCGAGGGCGACCTGCGCCGCGAGGTCGCCGCCGATATCCGGCGCAAGATCGAGATCGGTTGCTACCAGGGCATCCGGCACCGCCGCGGCCTTCCTGTGCGCGGTCAGCGCACGCACACCAACGCGCGTACCCGTAAGGGCCCGCGCAAGACCGTGGCCGGCAAGAAGAAGCCGGGCAAGAAGTAGTCGCCCGCGGGGCGGCGTGAGTTCTGCCGCCGTCCGCTTCGGCCGATAGCCAGCTACCGCATTCTCGAGGAGATATTCCGCAATGCCACCGAAGAGCCGTGGCGCCGGGGTCAAGAAGGTCCGGCGCAAGGAAAAGAAGAATGTCGCGCACGGCCACGCGCACATCAAGAGCACGTTCAACAACACGATCGTGTCGATCACGGACCCCCAGGGCAACGTGATCAGCTGGGCTTCCGCCGGCCACGTGGGCTTCAAGGGCTCCCGTAAGTCGACGCCGTTCGCTGCCCAGATGGCTGCCGAGAATGCTGCCCGCAAGGCGCAGGAGCACGGCATGCGCAAGGTCGACGTCTTCGTGAAGGGCCCGGGCTCCGGTCGCGAGACCGCCATCCGGTCGCTGCAGGCCACGGGTCTCGAGGTGGGGTCGATCTCCGACGTCACCCCGATGCCGCACAACGGCTGCCGCCCGCCCAAGCGCCGCCGCGTCTGATCAGCACCCACGTACGAGGAGACTGAGGAGAAATGGCCCGTTACACCGGTGCTGACTGCCGCCGTTGCCGGCGCGAGAAGATGAAGCTGTTCCTCAAGGGCAGCAAGTGTGAGTCGCCGAAGTGCCCGATCGAGGTTCGTCCCTACCCGCCCGGCCAGCACGGCCGCGGTCGGACCAAGGACAGCGAGTACCTGCTCCAGCTGCGTGAGAAGCAGAAGGCCAAGCGCATCTACGGCGTTCTGGAGAAGCAGTTCGGCGGCTACTACGTCGAGGCGAACCGCAAGCAGGGCAAGACCGGCGACATCCTGCTCCAGATCCTGGAGTCCCGCGTGGACAACGTCGTTTACCGGGCTGGCTTCGCCAAGTCCCGTGACATGGCGCGCCAGGTCGTCCGCCACGGCCACGTGCTGGTCAACGGCGTCAAGGTCGACATCCCGTCCTACCGCGTCAGCGAGAACGACATCGTCGAGATCCGGGAGAAGTCCCGCGAGCTCACGCCGTTCGTCGTCGCGCGCGCCGAGGCCGGCTCTCGCGGGATCCCCGCCTGGCTCGAGGTTCTCTCCAGCCAGATGCGGATCCTGGTCCACGCTCTCCCGGCCCGGCAGGTCATCGACACGCCGGTCCAGGAACAGCTGATCGTCGAGCTCTACTCGAAGTGATCGGTGGGGCGGTGCCTTCGGCACCGCCCCGTACGATTGATATGCAGTGCCTCCGCGCAGACTTGCTGCGCGGATCGTCGGGCGTCATATAGCGGACGCCCTGACCGACAGGAGTAGGTAGTGCTCATCACCCAGCGCCCTGCGCTGACCGAAGAGCAGGTCAACGAGCACCGTTCCCGGTTCGTCATCGAGCCGCTGGAGCCCGGATTCGGCTACACGCTGGGCAACTCGCTCCGGCGCACGCTGCTGTCCTCGATCCCCGGTGCTGCGGTTACCAGCATCAAGATCGACGGCGTCCTGCACGAGTTCACCACCGTTCCGGGGGTGAAGGAGGACGTCACCGAGCTGATCCTGAACATCAAGCAGCTCGTGATCAGCTCCGAGAACGACGAGCCGGTCACGATGTACCTGCGCAAGCAGGGCCCCGGCACGGTCACCGCGGCGGACATCGCGCCGCCGGCCGGCGTCACCGTGCACAACACGGATCTGCACATCGCCACGATCAACGCGAAGGGTCGGCTCGAGATGGAGCTGACTGTCGAGCGTGGCCGTGGCTACGTCTCGGCCGTCCAGAACAAGCAGCCCGGGCAGGAGATCGGCCGGATTCCGGTCGACTCGATCTACTCCCCGGTGCTGAAGGTCAAGTACGCGGTCGAGGCGACTCGTGTCGAGCAGCGCACCGACTTCGACAAGTTGATCATCGACGTCGAGACGAAGAACTCGATCACGCCGCGGACGGCGATCGCGTCGGCCGGTTCGACCCTGGTCGAGCTGTTCGGGCTCTGCCGCGAGCTGGACGAGACCGCCGAGGGCATCGACATCGGCCCGTCGCCGCAGGACGCCGCGCTCGCGGCCGACCTGGCGCTGCCGATCGAGGAGCTCGACCTGACGGTCCGTTCCTACAACTGCCTCAAGCGCGAGGGCATCCACTCCGTGGGTGAGCTCATCTCGCGCAGCGAGGCCGACCTCCTCGACATCCGCAACTTCGGCGCGAAGTCGATCGACGAGGTCAAGATGAAGCTGGCCACGATGGGGCTCGCACTCAAGGACTCCCCGCCCGGGTTCGACCCGGCGAACGTCGTGGACACCTTCTCCGACGCCGACTACGACGGCGCCGACTACGCCGAGACCGAGCAGCTGTAACCCGCTGGCCGTGGCCGGGTCCGTGCCACACGAACCCGGCCGCGAGGCGGCCTAACGAGGAGCAAGGAAGATGCCCACGCCCACCAAGGGTCCCCGCCTCGGCGGTAGCCCGGCGCACGAGAAGCACCTGCTGTCGAACCTGGCACGGGCGCTGTTCGAGCACGGCCGGATCACCACCACCGAAGCCAAGGCAAAGCGGCTGCGCCCGTACGCCGAGCGGCTGATCACCTTCGCCAAGCGCGGAGACCTGCACGCCCGTCGCCAGGTGCTCAGCCTGCTGCGGGACAAGGACGTGGTCGGTCACCTGTTCGCCGAGGTCGGTCCGCGGTACGTCAACCGCCCCGGCGGTTACACGCGGATCGTCAAGGTCGAGCCCCGTAAGGGTGACAACGCTCCGATGGCGATCATCGAGCTGGTCGAAGCGCTGACCGTGGCGCAGCAGGCCGTCGGTGAGGCCGAGCGCGCCCGCGGCACCAAGTTCGCCAAGGACGACAAGGCCGCCGCACTCTCGGGTGACACCGACGAGACCCCGGCCACGACGGCCGAGGACGAGGACCAGGACGCCGGTCCGGCCTCGACCCCGAAGGCCGAGGCCGACGCGCCGGCCGAGGGCACCGCGGAGGACATCGACCAGGACTCCGGTCCGGCGTCGACCCCCGCGTCGGCCGAGGTCGACAGCGCCGAGGACGACCAGGTCAAGGGCGACAAGGCCTGATCACCGCTGCACCGCAGCCCGCCGCTCCCTCCGGAGCGGCGGGCTGTTTGCATGGGGAAGGAGCGCCGTGACCGTCCGGGTACGGCTGGACGTCAGTTACGACGGCACCGAGTTCGCCGGGTGGGCCATCCAGCGCGGTCAGCGCACGGTGCAGGGAGTGCTCACCGAGGCGCTCGCCCGAGTGACCCGGGCCGATGTGGCGCTCACCGTGGCCGGGCGGACCGATGCGGGAGTGCACGCCTCCGGTCAGGTGGCCCACCTCGACCTGCCGGTCGAGACCTGGGAGACGCTCGGGGGTTCTCTGGTCCGTCGGCTTTCCGGGGTTCTTCCGGGCGACGTCCGGCTGCGGGCGGTCACCCCTGTGCACCCGTCCTTCGACGCGCGGTTCGCCGCGTTGCGTCGCCGGTACGTGTACCGGGTGACCGATGCGCCGTGGGGCGCCGAGCCGCTGCGTCGACGGGACACGCTCGCGTGGCCGCGCCCGCTCGACGTCGACGCGCTGCGGGACGCGGCTGGTCAGCTGCTGGGGGAGCACGATTTCGCCGCGTTCTGCCGCCGCCGCGAGGGGGCGACGACGATCCGCGCGCTGGAGGAGTTCCGCTGGGACGTCACCGCCGAGGGCCCCGGCCGAGTCCTGGAGGCCCATCTGGCGGCGGACGCGTTCTGCCACTCGATGGTGCGCAGCCTGATGGGGGCGTTGTTGGCGGTCGGCGAGGGACGCCACCCGACGTCGTGGCCGGCTGCGTTGCTCAGCCGTACCGATCGAGCGGGCAACGTCGCGGTCGCGCCGCCGCACGGCCTCACGCTGGTAGCGGTCGAGTACCCCCCGGACGACGAGCTGGCCGCCCGCGTCACCCTGACCCGCCGCGTCCGCACCGCCTCCGGGACCTGACCCGAGCGCGAGGCCCCGAGCGCAGGAGCGTGGGGCGCGCTGTGCGGGGGCGCACCGCGTGGGGGCGCGCCGAGGGGCGATTTTCGGGAAGACCACCTCTCGGGCGGCCCGGAGGGGTTGTTTTCGGGAAACCTGCCCCGCCCGAGTCCCGCGCCCTGCGGCCGGGCCGCGGGTGGTCTGCGTCAGCCCTTCAGGGCGGCTCCGACCACCTCGCGGGCCTCTTCCTGGATGCGAGCGAGGTCGTCCGCGCCCTTGAAGGACTCGGCGTAGATCTTGTAGACGTCCTCGGTGCCCGACGGCCGGGCCGCGAACCAGCCCGATTCGGTGACGACCTTCAAGCCACCGATCGCCGCGCCGTTCCCCGGCGCTTCGGTCAGCTTCGCCACGATCGGCTCACCGGCCAGCTCGGTCGCGGTCACCTGGGTGGGCGAGAGCTTGCCCAGGCGGGCCTTCTGTTCGCGCGTAGCGGGCGCGTCGACCCGCGCGTAGGCGGGAGCACCGAATCGCTCCACCAGGCCCGCGTAGAGGACGCTGGGCGTCTTGCCGGTCACCGCGGTGATCTCGGCCGCGAGCAAGTCGAGGATGAGCCCGTCCTTGTCGGTGGTCCAGACCCGGCCGTCGCGACGCAGGAACGATGCCCCGGCGCTCTCCTCGCCGCCGAACGCCACCGAGCCGTCGAGCAGGCCCGGCACGAACCACTTGAAGCCGACCGGCACTTCGACCAGCCGCCGCCCCAGCGACTGGGCGACGTGGTCGATCATCGACGAGGACACCAGCGTCTTGCCGATCGCGGCGTCCGACGGCCATCCGTCCCGGTGCGCGTAGAGGTACTCGATCGCGACTGCCAGGTAGTGGTTGGGGTTCATCAGCCCGGCGTCCGGGGTGACGATCCCGTGCCGGTCGGCGTCCGCGTCGTTGCCGGTGGCCAGGTCGAATTCGTCCCGGCGGGTGATCAGCGACGCCATCGCCGACGGCGACGAGCAGTCCATCCGGATCTTGCCGTCCCAGTCCAGCGTCATGAACCGGAAGTCGCTCTCGACCAGCGGGTTCACCACGGTCATCGCCAGCTTGTACCGCTCGGCGATCTCCGCCCAGTAGGCGACGCTGGCCCCGCCGAGCGGGTCCGCGCCGATCCGCAGGCCGGAGGACGCGATCGCGTCCAGGTCGACGACGTCGGGCAGGTCGCTCACGTACTTGTCGAGGTAGTCGTACCTCGCCGTGGTGTCGGCCCGACGTGCCCGCTCCAGCGGGATCCGCTTGATCCCGCGCAGACCGTCCGCGATCAGCTCGTTCGCCCGGTCCTGGATCCACTTGGTCGCGTCGGTGTCGGCCGGCCCGCCGTGCGTCGGGTTGTACTTGAACCCGCCCTCGTCCGGCGGGTTGTGCGACGGGGTCACCACGACGCCGTCCGCGAGGTGCTGATGGCGGCCGCGGTTCCAGGCCAGGATCGCGTGGGACAGCGCCGGCGTCGGCGTGTAGCCGTTCCGCGAGTCGATCAGAACCGTGACGCCGTTGGCGGCGAAGACCTCCAGCGCGGTCGTCCAGGCGGGCTCGCTCAGCGCGTGGGTGTCGCGGCCGAGGTAGAGCGGACCGTCGGTGCCCTGCGCGGCGCGGTACTCGACGATCGCCTGGCTGGTCGCGGCGATGTGGTCGTCGTTGAACGCCCGCTTCAGGCTGGAGCCCCGGTGCCCGGACGTGCCGAACGCGACGCGCTGCTCGATCGCACCGGGGTCGGGGCGCTCCGCGTAGTAGGCGGTGACGAGGTGGGCGACGTCGACGAGGTCGGAGGGTTCGGCCGGCTGCCCGGCGCGGGGGTTGGTCGACATCAGCGCGCTCCCTGGTCGGTTGCTCGGAACCTCTCGGGAGGAGTATGGCCGCTGTTGACGCCGGTGAACCCGTCGGGTGCACGCCCGCTGCGACGACCTGCCGTGGTGATCGTCCACGCGGGTCGCACGGAAAGTCGGGTGACCGCGGCGGACGGATCGTGGAGGATCGTCTACCCGTGGGATATATCGATGTTGCCGGGCTCGGGCAGACGTTGCCGGACGGTCGCGAGCTGTTCCGGGACGTGTCGTTCCGCGTGGGCGAAGGGGCGATCGTCGCGCTGGTCGGTGCGAACGGCGCCGGCAAGACCACGCTGCTGCGGATGATCGCCGGCGACGCGACGCCGCAGGCCGGTTCGGTCACGCGGGTGGGCGGCCTCGGGGTGATGCGCCAGTTCATCGGCTCGGTCCGGGACCAGACCACGGTGCGCGAGCTGCTGGTCGGGCTGGCCCCGGCCCGGCTGCGTGCCGCGGGAGAAGCGCTCGAGGCCGCTGAGCTGGCGATGATGGAGCGCGACGACGAACCGACCCAGCTGCGGTACGCCGAGGCGCTCGCCGGTTGGGGCGACGCCGGCGGTTACGACGCCGAGGTGCTGTGGGACACGGTGACCGTCGCCGCGCTCGGCGTCCCGTTCGACCGGGCGCAGCACCGCACGGTCCGCACGCTCTCGGGCGGCGAGCAGAAGCGGCTCGCGCTGGAGGCGCTGCTGCGCGGACAGGAAGAGGTTCTCCTGCTCGACGAGCCGGACAACTACCTCGACGTCCCGGGCAAGCGCTGGCTGGAGCAGCGCTTGGTCGAGACACCGAAGACCGTCCTGTTCGTCAGCCACGACCGGGAGCTCCTGGCCCGAACCGCCACTCAGATCGTCACGTTGGAGGCGCACTCGGCCTGGGTGCACGGCGGTGGCTTCGAGAGTTACCACGCGGCCCGCACCGCGCGGCTGGACCGCCTCGACGAGCTGCATCGACGCTGGAACGAGGAGCACCAGCGGCTGAAGGACCTCGTCCGGACGTTGCAGCAGCAGGCCAAGAACAGCGAGGCGATGGCGGCGAAGTACCACGCCATGCAGACCCGGCTGCGGAAGTTCGAGGAGGCCGGGCCACCGCCGGAACGTCCGGTGGAGGAGTCGGTGAAGATGCGGCTCGGCGGCGGGCGCACCGGCGTCCGGGCGGTGATGTGCACGGGGCTCGAACTGACCGGGCTGATGAAACCGTTCGATCTGGAGGTCTACTACGGCGAGCGGGTCGCCGTGCTGGGCTCCAATGGCAGCGGCAAGAGCCACTTCCTGCGGCTACTCGGGGGCGACGAGTCAGTGGCGCACGCCGGTTCCTGGCGGCTCGGTGCCCGGGTCGTGCCGGGGCTCTTCGCGCAGACCCACGAGCACGCGGAGTGGGTCGGCAAGCCGCTGGTGGAGATCCTCTGGGGCGGGTCGGGTACCCGGCGCGGCCTGGATCGGGGCAAGGCCATCGCGGCGCTGCGTCGGTACGGGCTGCAGGCACAGGCCGATCAGGACTTCGCGACGCTCTCCGGCGGTCAGCAGGCGCGGTTCCAGGTGCTTCTCCTCGAACTGTCCGGCTGCACGCTTCTGCTGCTCGACGAGCCCACCGACAACCTCGACGTGCAGTCCGCGGAGGCGTTGGAGGAAGGTCTGGCGGCGTTCGACGGCACGGTTCTGGCGGTCACCCACGACCGGTGGTTCGCCCGCAGCTTCGACCGGTTCCTGTCGTTCGCCGCCGACGGCGCGGTCCGTGAGACGGACGGCCCCGTATGGGATGCCGGCCGTGTTGCACGCGCCCGCTAGGTGCACGGCCCGCCGAGGACGAGCCTGGCAGGCGAGCGCGAGGCCTTGAGTATCACCAATACGAGGCGGCCTCGCGCTCGACTGCCAGCCCTCGCCCTCGACGCGCTCCAGCTCCGTAGTTGTTTTAGGCGTCTCGGCGGCGCAGGGTGATGTAGCCGGCTACCAGCGCGGCCGCGGTCCACAGCGCGAGCAGAGCCAGGCCGGTCCACGGGCCGTAGTCGCGTGCCCAGCGTGGGTCGTCTTGCGGTCCGGCCAGGTGCATCACCACCCACCCGAGCTGGTCGGGGAGGAATTGGGTGACCGTGCGGATGGCCGGCAGGTTGCCCAGGCCCTGCGAGCCGAGCAGCAGTAGCGGGATCAAGATCCCGAGCGCGACCGCCGAGCTGCGCACGACCGTGGCGACGCCGAGCGCGAACAGCCCGATCAGGACGAGGTAGACCCACGCGCCGACGGCAGCAGGCACCGCCTCGTCGAGATCCGCCCGGCGCGACCCCAGCGCCTCCTGTCCGATGACGAGCGCGGCCGCCACCGTGACCAGCGCACCGGCGCCCAGGTGCAGCAGCACCGCGACGACCTTCGCGGCGAAGAACGCGCCTCGGCGGGGCACCGCGGCGAGCGAGGCGCGGATCGAGCCCGACCGGTACTCGCCCCCGATCGCCTGGACGGCGAACGCCACGAGCGCGATCTGAGCCAGCGTCAGGCCGTAGAACGCGGCGAACAACGCGTCGAAACGGTCGTCGGCGGCGGTTCGGAACGCGCGGCTGACCAGCAAGCTCAACCCGGCGCCCACGGCGATCGCCGCCGCGAGGGTGACCACCGTCGCGCGGAGCGTCCGCAACTTGGTGAGTTCGGCCCGGACGAGGTTCATCGCGCGTCCTCGGTGCGGTTCGGGCGTGCGGTGAGGCCGAGGAATGCGTCCTCCAGCGACCTCGCGTGGTTCGCTGCGACGAAGTCGGCGAGCGAGCTGTCGGCCAGCAGCCGCCCGTGGTGCAGCACCAGGAGGTGATCGGCGGTCAGCGCCATCTCGCTCATCAGGTGGCTGGAGACCAGCACCGTGCGCCCCTCGGCGGCGAACCCCTTCAACAGCGTGCGCAGCCAGCGGATCCCCTCCGGATCCAGGCCGTTCGTGGGCTCGTCGAAGAGCAGCACGGGTGGGTCGCCGAGCAGCGCGGCCGCGATCCCGAGCCGCTGGGACATGCCCAGGGAGAACTGACGCGTCCGGCGGCCCGCCGCGGCGTCGAGGCCCACCTGGCCCAGCACCTCGCGGACCCGGCTCGTCGGCAGGCGGTTGGTCTGCGCCATCCACAGCAAATGGTGGTAGGCGCTGCGTCCGCCGTGCGCCGTGGAGCCCTCCAGCAGCGCTCCGACCCGGCGCAGCGGGTGCTCCAGCTCGTGGTAGCGCACGCCGTCGACCAGCACCTGCCCGGCGGACGGCCGGTCGAGCCCGAGGGCCATCCGCAGCGTCGTCGACTTACCGGCCCCGTTGGGGCCGAGGAAGCCGGTGACCCGCCCCGGCCGGACGACGAACGACAGATCGTCCACGGCGAGCATGCGTCCGTAGCGTTTGGAGAGGTTCTGCACTTCGAGCACACCGAGGACGCTAAAAGCGTGCCGTCCACAGGTCAGCTCGCGAAAGTTGGCCTCGTCGCGAACCAAAGTTGACGCTGACGCCGGCCCGTAGCCTGCTGGCATGGGGACTCGAAGCCGTGTCGCCGCGGTCGTCCTGCTCGCCGTGCTGGTGGCAGCCGGTGAGCTGGTGACCGTCGCGGCGACCCACCCGTCGCCGACCGTCGTCGCGGTGTACACCGGGGTGGTCGGCGCGATCGTGCTGGCGTCGCTGCGATGGGCCGCCGCGGCATTCGTCGCGGCACTGGTCCTCGCCGCCGTGGGCGGCTATGGATACTTCCTGCTGCTGTGGACCGCGTTCCGCGCCGGGCGAGCGGCGGCGTCGAGGGCCTCCTCGGTGGTCGTGGCCGGGGCGGCGATCGGAGCGGTCGGGGTTCCGATCGCGGCCGCGGTGTCCGACCCGGCCTCCGGGGCGCAGTACACGGCCGCTTACCTGGTCTTCGTCGTGTTGCCGCTGGTCGCCGGCCGCTACCTCAGCCAGCACGCCCGGCTGCTCGCCGCGTTGACCGACCGCAATCGGGAGCTGCGGCGCGCCCGCGACCTGGCAGCCGAGCGGGAACGGCTGGCCGAACGTCTGCGGATCGCCCGGGAGATGCACGACGCCCTCGGGCACCGGCTCGGCCTGGTGTCGATCCAGGCCGCGGCGCTGGAGGTCGACGATCTGCCGGCGCGGCAACGAGAAGCGATCGCCCGGCTGGCCGGCGCCACCCGGGACGCGGTCGCCGGTCTGCACGAGGTCGTCGGCGCGCTGCGTCAGGGCGACGGCATCGACGCACCGGGGCTCGACGGGCTCGACGCCCTCGTCGACCGCTGCGCCCGGGCCGGCATGCCGGTGACCGTCGAGCGCCGTGGGCACCGCGGGCGGCTGACCGACGAGGCCGAACGCGCTGCGTACCGGGCGGTCGAAGAGGGCCTCACGAACGCGGCGAAGCACGCACCCGCCCGGCCGGTGACCGTGACGCTCGACTGGGAGACGGACGCGCTGGTACTCACGATCGCCAACCCGACGGACGACGGCGCGGAGACCGCGCCCGGCGGCGGCCACGGTTTCGCCGGAGTCCGGGAGCGGGTCGAATCGCTGGGCGGGTTCGCGTCGCTGCGTCGGGACGGCGGTGAGGTCCGACTCACCGTGCTCCTCCCCACCGTGGGCCACGAGCCCGAGCCGTCCGAGGTCGGCGTGCGGGCGGCTGCGCTGGGCGTCGCGACCGCCGTGCTGCTGTTCGGTGCGCTGCCCGCCGCCATGCTGATGGGTGCGGGCTGACGTGATCCGCGTGTTGATCGCGGACGACGAACCGCTGATCAGAGCCGGCATCGCCGCAGTGCTCGACTCCGATCCCGAGATCACGGTGGTGGCCCGGGAGGCGGACGGACGGGCCGCGGTCGAGCGGGCGATCCGCGCCGACGTCGACGTCGCCCTCGTCGATATCCGCATGCCCGTGCTCGACGGGCTCGAAGTGGTCGAGGAGCTCCACCGCCGGAGGCCCGCGCTGCCGGTCGTCGTCCTGACGTCGTTCGGGGCGGAGCCGAACGTGCTCCGGGCGGTCGAGCACCGAGCAGCCGGGTTCCTGCTCAAGAACTGCACCCCGGCCGAGTTGGTCGGTGCGGTGCGGGCAGCGCACGCCGGCGAGGCGTATCTGTCGCCGAGCGCTGCCCGGGTCGTGTTGGGCCTGGTTTCACCGGATGACGTCCGCCGCCGGGAGAGTGCGGCCCGGCGGCTCGCCGCACTGACCGCACGCGAGCGCGACGTGGCCGACCTGGTGGGCGAGGGCCTGGCGAACGCCGAGATCGCTCGTCGGCTGCGCACCAGCGAGACCACGGTCAAGACGTACGTCAGCCGGGTGCTGACGAAGCTCGGCTGCGACAACCGCGTCCAAGTCGCCCTCTTGGTACGCGATTCCTCCGGCTGACGGACGTGCGACGCCGCCCGGCCGTCAGCGGCGTTTGTCGAGGGCGTCGATCACGTAGTACAGGAAGTCCTGCGCGCAGGCGTCGATGACCGGGTCCTTCTCGGCCTTCTTGCCCGACGTGTAGGCGCCGCTGGAGAACACCAGCCAGTGGCCGTACGCCTTGCGGTAGAACCACCAGTCCTTCTTGCCTGCCTGGCCCTCCGACGCGACGTTGTGGCGACGCGGGACGAAGCTGCCCGCGGTGCTGCCCTTGATCGCGGTCTCGGCCTGGGCGGCGGTGGCGGCGTCCGGGAAGTTCAGGGCACCGAACGTCACCGCGCACTTGGTCGTGGTGTTCACCGCGGTGACGCTGGTCACCTCGGAGCACTTCAGCTTCTTCACCAGCGCAACGGCTCCACCGTCGACGGCCTTGCCGCAGTCGGCTGCCTTGTCCTGACCGGTGCGGGTGTAGCTGCCGCTGGTCGAGAGCGTGTACTTCGGCAGGCTGATCGCGGTCAGCTCCAGGGGCTCCGGGTCGGTGGCCCGGGAGGCGAGCTTGTCGCTGGCGCCGGTGGTCGCGGGAGACGGGTTGTCGCTGGCGCTCGGCGTCGGCGCTCCGGTCGTGGCGGACGCTTTGGGAGCAGCGGCCTTGTCGGACGAGTCGTCGTCCCCGAACAGCAGGAAACCACCGACGCCGGCCAGCGCGATGACCAGCACGGCGACGCCGGCGATGATCGCGATCAGCTTTCCCCGGCCGCCGCCGTCCTCCGGCGGGGTGTCGTCGAGCCGGCGCCGGGTCGGCGTCAGCGACGTCGATCGGTCGCCCTCGGCTCGGGCCGGTAAACCGCTGCCGCGCGAGTAAGCGGCGCCGTACGGGTCGCCGCCCGGACCCTCCAGCGGAGGGAAGGCCGTCGTCGGGGGTCCGCCGGGCGGCCCTCCGGCGGGCGCGCCACTGGACGGCGCGCCGCCGTACTGCGGGTCCCCGTACTGGGGATCTCCGTATTGAGGGTCGCCGTGCTGGGGTCCACCGTGCTGGGGTCCACCGTGCTGGGGTCCACCGTGCTGGGGTCCACCGTGCTGGGGTCCACCGTGCTGGGGTCCACCGTGCTGGGGTCCACCGTGCTGGGGTCCACCGTGCTGGGGTCCACCGTGCTGGGGTCCACCGTGCTGGGGTCCACCGTGCTGGGGTCCACCGTGCTGGGGTCCACCGTGCTGGGGTCCACCGTGCTGGGGTCCACCGTGCTGGGGTCCACCGTGCTGGGGTCCACCGTGCTGGGGTCCACCGTGCTGGGGTCCACCGTGCTGGGGTCCACCGTGCTGGGGTCCACCGTGCTGGGGTCCACCGTGCTGGGGTCCACCGTGCTGGGGTCCACCGTGCTGGGGTCCACCGTGCTGGGGTCCACCGTGCTGGGGTCCACCGTGCTGGGGTCCACCGTGCTGGGGTCCACCGTGCTGGGGTCCACCGTGCTGGGGTCCACCGTGCTGGGGTCCACCGTGCTGGGGTCCACCGTGCTGGGGTCCACCGTGCTGGGGTCCACCGTGCTGGGGTCCACCGTGCTGGGGTCCACCGTGCTGGGGTCCACCGTGCTGGGGTCCACCGTGCTGGGGTCCGCTGTGCTGGGGTCCACCGTGCTGGGGTCCACCGTGCTGGGGTCCACCGTGCTGGGGTCCACCGTGCTGGGGTCCACCGTGCTGGGGTCCACCGTGCTGGGGTCCACCGTGCTGGGGTCCACTGTACGGCGTACTGCCGTACTGGCCACCAGTGCTGTACGGGTCGCCGGTCGCGTACGGGTCGCCACCCTGCTGCTGCGGCGCCCCGCCGTACCTGGGGTCGTTGTACTGCGGGTCTGCGTACTGCGGGTCTGCGTACTGGGGAGCCCCGTACTGCGGGTCGCCGTACTGCGGGCCCGCGTACTGGGGATCCGCGTACTGGGGATCCGCGTACTGGGGATCCGCGTACTGGGGGTCTGCGTACTGGGGGTCCCCGTACGGCGGGTTCCCCGCCTGAGAGTGCCCGGCCTGGGGATGCCCAGCCTGCGGGTTCCCGTACTGGGGATCCGCGTACTGGCTTTCCGCATATTGGGGTTCGGCGTACTGCGGGGCGTACTGAGCGCCGTGCTGGCCACCGGCGTACGGGTCACCGCCGCGCTGCGGCTCCGCGTACGGCGCTCCGCTCGACGGCGCACCACCAGCGGGCGGACCGTACCGCTCGGGCTGTCGGGGGTAGCTGCCCGACGGTGACTCTTGGTAGCCGTCCTGGTATCCGGGCGGCTGCGCCTGGTAGCCCGCCGGACCCTCCTGGTAGCCCGACGGTGCTCCCTGGTGCCCGCCGGAACCATCCGGATAGCCGGGCGGAGGTCCGTGCTGCCCGGACGGTGTCTCCCGGTAGTCGTAGCCGGGAGCCTGCCCCTGATAACCCGAGGGCGACTCCTGGTAGCCCTGGTACGGGTAACTCCCGCCCTGCTCGGGCTGGCCACCCTGCCCGTGCTGGCCACCCTGTGCCTGCTGGCCACCCTGGCCGTCCGGCGTCGGCTCGAACCAACTCCGTCCGGCCTGGTCGTCGGATCCCGGCGCGGCCGGATAACCCGGCTGCTGCTCCGGGTAGCCCGGGTAACCCTGCTGCTGAGCGCCGTAGGGGTACTGGTCACCGTGCGGCTGCTGCGGACCGCCGTACTGCTGCTCGGGCGGGTAGCCCGGCGCGTACCGCGGGTCGTACTGACCCTGCGGCGGGTACGGCTGATCACCCGGCGACGGCCGGGGCGCGGACGGATCCGCACCGGCGCGGTCGGGGTCGTCGGCACCGGGCCGACCCTGGGGTGGGCTGTCCCAACCCGGCTGGCCCGGAGGCGGCGTGGTCATGCCACCGAGCCTACTTACCCTCCGCTCCAACCGTGCGTTGCATCGGGCCCCCATCAGCCACCTCGTGACCGAACGGCTACCGTGTGCCCCGGTCACCCCGGCAGACTGGTCGGAACCGGGCGCACTGCCGGTGTGACACGCTGCTTTTGACCATGCCTGAATGTGCCGGGTATCCTTGGCTGCTGTTGCGCGTTCCATCCATCCGCGGGGTAATTCACGCCCCGCGTTTGCATGAACTCAAGTTCGGCGCGCTCCACCGCCGGTGAGCGGCCAGCGGATCCGAGAGTACTGACGAGACAAGGTAGACCCGTGCGTACGTTTAGCCCGAAGGCCGGAGACGTCCAGCGTCAGTGGCACGTCATCGACGCGAGCGACGTCGTCCTCGGACGGCTCGCGAGCCACGTAGCCCAGCTGCTGCGGGGCAAGCACAAGCCGATCTTCGCGCCCCACGTCGACACCGGTGACTTCGTCATCGTCGTGAACGCGTCCAAGGTCGCCCTGACCGGCAACAAGCGCGAGACGAAGGTCGCCTACCGGCACTCCGGTTACCCGGGCGGCCTCAAGCGCGTCGCTTACAACGAGCTGCTCGAGACGCGTCCCGAGCGGGCCATCGAGCTCGCCGTTCGCGGCATGCTCCCGAAGAACAAGCTCGGTCGCCAGCTGCTGAGCAAGCTCAAGGTCTACGCAGGCCCGGAGCACCCGCACAGCGCACAGAAGCCGACGCCGTTCGAGATCAGCCAGGTAGCGCAGTAAGCGCTCCGGACGCCCGCAGACTCAGCAGTAGGAGATACCCAGCGTGACCATCCCTGTCGTCGCGGAGAAGCCGATCCAGACGGTCGGCCGCCGCAAGGAGGCCATCGTCCGGGTCCGGCTCGTTCCGGGCACCGGCCAGTTCAAGCTCAACGGCCGCACCATCGAGGAGTACTTCCCGAACAAGGTGCACCAGCAGCTCATCCGTGAGCCGTTCGTCACCCTCGAGAAGACCGAGCAGTTCGACGTCATCGCGAGCCTGCGGGGCGGCGGCATCACCGGTCAGGCGGGTGCGCTCCGGCTTGCTATCGCTCGTGCGCTGATCACCGTCGAGCCCGACGACCGTCCGGCGCTGAAGAAGGCCGGCTTCCTCACCCGTGACCCCCGGGTGAAGGAGCGGAAGAAGTACGGCCTCAAGAAGGCCCGTAAGGCGCCTCAGTACAGCAAGCGCTGATTTACTCCCTGGCCGGAACGTGTGTTCTACCCGTTCGGCCGGGCGCTCGGCTCGACCCGGCCGGTGGCGGTCTCGCCACCGGCCGGTGTGTTCCACACGGGGGGCGGCCCGTTCCGTGCGCCGCGACGTCGCGCGCCCGACAGGGCTGCGTTGTCTGACCCGCTACCGTCCACCCGTGGCGCCGTTCCGGCGCACAACGCCGATGAACTCTTCTCGACCTCCGGCATCCGCCCAGGGCGAGCGACCCCAGCGGTCGCCGGGTGAGCAGAGTTCAGTTCACCTGTACCGCTCACCACGAGCGGTCGTGACCTCCGCGGAGTGGCGGATCTGATGGGTCGTCTGTTCGGTACCGACGGAGTACGAGGCCTCGCCAACGGCGACCTCACGCCGGAACTCTCGATGGCGGTGGCCGTTGCTGCGGCGCACGTCCTGGCCGGAGTCGAGGGACCACGTCCGAAGGCCGTCGTGGGTCGTGACCCGCGCGCCAGCGGTGAGATGCTGGAGGCGGCGGTCTGCGCCGGACTGGCCAGCGCCGGTGCCGACGTGACCAGAGTCGGCGTGCTGCCGACTCCCGCGGTCGCCCACCTCACCGCCGAGCTCGGCGCGGACCTCGGTGTCATGCTCTCGGCGAGCCACAACCCGATGCCCGACAACGGCATCAAGTTGTTCGCCCGTGGTGGCCACAAGCTCCCCGACGAGATCGAGGACGCGATCGAGGAGGCCATCCGGCACAACGCGGCCCGTGAGTGGACGCGTCCCGCCGGGGCCGGGGTCGGCCGGATCGGTGACCTCTACGACGGTGGCGAGCGTTACGTCGAGCACCTGCTCACCACGCTTCCGCATCGGCTGGACGGCATCACGGTCGTCGTCGACTGCGCGCACGGGGCGGCGTCGAGCGTCGCTCCGGAGCTCTATCGGCGGGCCGGCGCCACCGTGATCCCGGTCGCTGCCGAGCCCGACGGGCTCAACATCAACGACGGCGTCGGCTCCACCCACCTCGACGTCGTCCAGGCGGCGGTGCGGGAGCACGGGGCCGACATCGGCATCGCGCACGACGGAGACGCCGATCGCTGCCTCGCGGTGGACGCCAACGGCGAGATCATCGACGGCGACCAGATCATGGCAATCCTCGCGCTGGCGATGAAGGACGCGGGGACGCTCATCGAGGACACGCTCGTCGTCACCGTGATGAGCAACCTCGGTCTGACGCTGGCGATGAAGGAGGCCGGCATCTCGTTGGTCACCACCGGCGTCGGTGACCGGTACGTGCTGGAGGCGCTGCGGGCGCAGAACCTGGCGCTGGGCGGTGAGCAGAGCGGCCACGTCGTGATGCCCGCGCACGCCACGACCGGCGACGGGCTCTTGACCGCGCTGCACCTGATGGCCCGGATGGCGTCGAGCGGGCGGTCGATCGCGGACCTGGCCGGGGCCGTCACGCGGCTGCCCCAGGTTCTGGTCAACGTGCGGGTGAACGACAAGGCGGCCGTCGCGAAGGCGGAGTCGGTCGCCGCCGCGGTCGCCGAGGCGGAGCGTGAGCTGGGGGAGACCGGCCGGGTGCTGCTGCGCCCGTCGGGCACCGAGCGGCTGATCCGGGTCATGGTGGAGGCTGCCAGCCAGGAGGACGCCGAGGCGGTCGCTCACCGGATCGCGAAGGTCGTCGCCGACGTCAGCTAGGGCGGAGCGGCGGCGCGCGGACCGGGATCGGTTGCTGCCGCGCGTCCAAGAGGTGTCGTTGTTGCCGTGAGCGGTAAACATGACCCGTATGGGTCAGCCGGAACCGCAGGTCGCAGAGCGTTATGAGGCGGCGCAGCCGTCACCGACCGGAAACGCGGACCGCAGACTGCTGGCGCGTCTCCTGTTCGCGCTGGTGGCCGCGTGTGCCGCTGCCGTGCCGGTCGCGCTGCTGGCGATCGTGGTCAAGAACGTCGACTGGCCGGTCGCGCGGCTGGATCTGGCGATCGCCCGGGGACTGAACGGGTACGCCGCCGACCACCAGTGGTTCGTCGACGTCCTGGATTGGATCTCGACGGTCGGGCACCCGGCCACGTTCCGGATCGGCGCCACGGTGGCCGCGCTCTGGCTGCTCGCGGTCGCCCGGCCACGCCTCGCGCTCTGGACGCTGGTCACGACGTGGGGCGGCGCGCTGCTCGGCGTCCTGCTGAAGTTGCTGGTCGCGCGGGCGCGGCCGGTGTTGCCGGAGGCGGTCGCACACGCGGACGGGTACTCGTTCCCCTCCGGGCACGCGGTCGGGGCGTTCGTCGGCTGCGCTGTCCTGCTCCTCCTGTGGCTGGACATGGCGAAGCCCCGGCAGAGAGTGATCGGCTGGGTCGTGGCGGGCCTCGGCGCCGCGGCGGTCTGCTTCTCCCGCATGGGCCTGGGCGTGCACTACTTCAGCGACGTCGTCGGTGGCTGCCTCGTCGGCCTGGGGTGGGTGGCCGCGACGACGATCGTCTTCCAGGTGTGGCGCCGGGAGACCGGGCTGCCCGCGGCGGACGTGGTGAACACCGGGATCGAGCCGGAACGCGCCGAGGAGGACGCCGACACTCGTCCGCTCCCGCCGTGGCGCGACGTCTTCGGCGAGATCGCGCGGCCGTTGCCGCGTCTGTTGCCGCTCTGGATCGCGCTGGTGGCGGTTACTGCGGGTGTGGGCTGGTTGGTGACGAAAGCGTTCGGCGACTCGGCCGTCGGCGACCTCGACCGTGAACTCCCGCTCTGGTTCGCCGACCGCAGCACGCCGACGCTGGACGATCTGACCGCGTTCTGCACGCTGATCGGCGAGACCACCACGATCGTCGTCGTCACCGCCGTCGGGTTCTTCTTCGCCCGGCTGCTCTACCGCCGCTGGCTGGAACCGGTCGTGATCCTGTTCGCCGTGGTCGGCGAGGTCTGGGGGTTCGTGCTGGTGACCTGGCTGGTCGACCGCGAGCGGCCGCCGGTGGCGCAGCTCGACGAGGCGCCGCCGACCAGCAGTTTCCCGTCCGGCCACACGGCCGCGACCGTGTGTTGTTACGGAATCCTCGCGGTGCTCGCCGCCCGCCGGACCAGGGTGCCGCGTCCGTGGCTGTTCGCGGGTGTGGCGCTGGCGGTGGTGCTGATCGGGATCTGCCGGATCTACCGCGGCATGCACCACCCCACCGACGTGATCGCCGGCGTGGCCTACGGCTCGGTGTGGCTCACGATCGTGGTGATGCTGCTGTTGCGGAAATCACCCCAGGCCGAGGGGTTTACTGCCCGAAAGGTCAGGTCTTAGCGTCGAACGTAGCTCTCTGTCATCCCGGCATCAGTACTGCAGTAGGTGCTTGGGTAGCCTCGGCCCTATGTGTGGAATCGTTGGCTACACCGGTCCGCGTCGCGCGGTCGACATCGTGGTGGAAGGCCTCCGCCGGTTGGAGTACCGGGGGTATGACTCCGCCGGTGTCGCGGTGGTCGACAACGGCCGGATCGGCCTGGAGAAGAAGGCCGGGAAGCTGGCCAACCTGACGTCGGCGCTCGCGCAGCCCGACAGCCCGGTCGGCCCGTCTGACGCGGGCACCGCGATCGGACACACCCGGTGGGCCACCCACGGTGGGCCGACGGACCGCAACGCGCACCCGCACCTCTCGGCGGACGGCAGCATCGCGGTGATCCACAACGGGATCATCGAGAACTTCGCGGCCCTGCGGACCGAGCTGGAGGACCGGGGCGTCGAGTTCCGCTCCGACACCGACACCGAGACCGCCGCCCACCTGATCGCCGAGGCCTACTGGTCGCTCGACGCCAGCGATTACGGCCACACCAGCACCGACGAGACCCCGGGCCGGCTGGCCGAGGCGATGCGTATCGTCTGCCGCCGGCTGGAGGGCGCGTTCACGCTCCTCGTCGTGCACCGGGACGTCCCGGGCGTCGTCGTGGGTGCGCGCCGCAACTCGCCGATGGTCGCGGGCCGCGGCAACGGCGAGAACTTCTTGGCGAGCGACGTCTCCGCGTTCATCGAGTACACCCGCGAGGCCGTCGAGCTCGGCCAGGACCAGGTCGTCGAGGTCACCGCGGACGGCATCGTCGTCACGGACTTCGCCGGTAGTGCCGCCGAGGTGCGGGACTACCACGTCGACTGGGACGTGTCGGCCGCCGAGAAGGGCGGCTACGACTACTTCATGCTCAAGGAGATCGCCGAGCAGCCGCAGGCGATCGCCGACACGCTGCGCGGCCGTCTGACCGAGCACGGCGAGATCTCGCTCGACGAAGTCCGCCTCAGTGACCAGGACCTGCGCGACATCGACAAGATCTTCGTGATCGGCTGCGGCACCTCGTACAACGCCGGCCTGGTCGGGAAGTACGCGATCGAGCACTGGACGCGTATCCCGGTCGAGGTCGAACTCGCCAGCGAGTTCCGCTACCGCGACCCGGTGCTCGACCGGTCGACGCTGGTCATCGCGATCAGCCAGTCCGGCGAGACGATGGACACGATCATGGCGCTGCGCCACGCCAAGGAGCAGAAGGCGCGCGTCCTCGCGGTCTGCAACACGAACGGTTCGACGATCCCGCGCGAGTCCGACGGTGTGCTCTACACGCACGCCGGGCCGGAGATCGCGGTCGCGTCGACGAAGGCGTTCGTCACTCAGATCATCGCGGTGTACCTGGTGGGTCTGCACCTCGCGCAGATCCGTGGCATCAAGTACTCCGACGAGGTCGCGGCGATCGTCGACCAGCTCAAGGCGACGCCGGACGCGGTGGCCGAGGTGCTCACCACGATGGAGCCGGTGCGGAAGCTGGCCCGTGACCTCTCCGGGTCCCAGCAGGTGCTGTTCCTCGGTCGGCACGTCGGGTACCCGGTGGCGCTCGAGGGTGCGCTCAAGCTCAAGGAGCTCGCGTACATGCACGCCGAGGGCTTCGCGGCGGGCGAGCTCAAGCACGGGCCGATCTCGCTGATCGACGACGGGGTTCCGGTCGTCATCACGGTGCCGTCGCCGCGTGGCCGCAGCATCCTGCACGACAAGATCGTGTCGAACATCCAGGAAGTGCGGGCCCGAGGCGCCCGGACGATCGTGATCGCCGAAGAGGGCGACCACGCGGTCGAGCCCTACGCCGACCACATCATCCGGGTACCCCGGACGACGACGCTGCTCGCGCCGCTGACGACGGTCGTGCCGCTGCAGGTGCTCGCGTGCGAGATCGCCGCTGCCCGCGGCAACGACGTGGACCAGCCCCGCAACCTGGCGAAGTCGGTCACCGTCGAATAGTGGCGGCCAGCCACGGTGTCCGACGGGACCTGGCGAGGTCGGTCACCGTCGAATAGTGGCGGCCAGCCACGGTGTCCGACGGGACCTGGCGAGGTCGGTCACCGTCGAATAGTGGCGGCCAGCCACGGTGTCCGACGGGACCTGGCGAGGTCGGTCACCGTCGAATAGTGGCGGCCAGCCACGGTGTCCGACGGGACCTGGCGAGGTCGGTCACCGTCGAATAGTGGCGGCCAGCCACGGTGTCCGACGGGACCTGGCGAGGTCGGTCACCGTCGAATAGTGGCGGCCAGCCACGGTGTCCGACGGGACCTGGCGAGGTCGGTCACCGTCGAATAGTGGCGGCCAGCCACGGTGTCCGACGGGACCTGGCGAGGTCGGTCACCGTCGAATAGTGGCGGCCAGCCACGGTGTCCGACGGGACCTGGCGAGGTCGGTCACCGTCGAATAGTGGCGGCCAGCCACGGTGTCCGACGGGACCTGGCGAGGTCGGTCACCGTCGAATAGTGGCGGCCAGCCACGGTGTCCGACGGGACCTGGCGAGGTCGGTCACCGTCGAGTAAGTCCCGTTGCAACGAAACGTGGTGTGGGCGAACGTCCACACCACGTTTTGCTGTCACCGCGTCAGGTGCGGAGGGACCAGCCTCCGTCGGAGCTGATCACCTGGCCGGTGACCCAGCCGGCGTCGGGGCCGACCAGCCACGCGATCACGTTCGCGGCGTCCTCCGGCCGACCCCAGCGCCCGAACGGCATCGTGCCGACGACCGACGCCGTGACGTCGGCATCCGCCCAGCCGGTATCGGTCGGACCGGGGTTCACGCAGTTGACGGTGCTGTGGGGCGCGAGTGCGGCGGCGAGGCTCGGGGTGATGCCGGCCAGCGCCGCCTTGCTCGCCGCGTACGGGATCTCGGCGGGCATCGGCCCGTCGATCTGCCCGGACGTGAGCAGCACGATCCGGCCGGGGACGTCCGCACCCGGAGCATTCGGTAGCTCCGCGGCGGCCTTTCGGGCCGCGGCGAACTCCTTCACCAACAGCAGCGTCGCCCGGGTGTTGACCGCGTAGGACAGATCGATCTCGGCGGCGTCCAGGTCCTCCAGGGATGCCCACGGGACCGACCTGGCGTGGTTGGCGACCACGATGTCCAGGCGTCCGAACTCGTCCAGGGCGGACTCGACGAGCGCGCGCGGCGCCGCCGGGTCGGTGAGGTCGGCCACCGCGGTGGCGACCCGCCCACCGCTGGAAGCCAGCGACGCCGCGAGCGTCCGTAATCCGGCGGTGTCCGCTCCCCACGGTTGTTCCGCATCGTGCGGCTCCCAACCGTGCAGGAGTACGGCGGCGCCGTCAGCGACCAACCGGCGGGCGACCGCGGCGCCGATACCGGCTCGGCGGCTCGCTCCAGTGACCAGAGCTACTCGACCAGTGAGAGGTGGCACGCCAGCCACCGTGCCACCAGGCGGGGTCGACATGCCAGGGTGGTAGCCGTGATTGTCAGTGTCGGCATCGATGTAGTGCTCGTCGAGCGTTTCTCCACGGCCGTGGCCCGTACACCGCTGCTCCTCGACCGCCTGTTCACGGCGGACGAGCGGCTGACCCGGTCGGGTAACCCACGGTCGGCGGAGTCGCTCGCTGCCCGCTTCGCCGCCAAGGAGGCCGTCGCCAAGGCGCTCGGTGCCCCCCGCGGCCTGGCCTGGCACGACTGCGAGATCGTCTCGGACGCCGACGGACGGCCGTGGCTGACCGTGAGCGGAACGGTGGCGGAGGCCGCGACCGGGCTCGGCATCACGCGCTGGCATCTCTCGCTCTCGCACGACGGTGGGATCGCGTCGGCGATGGTCGTGGCGGAGGCGGCATGAGCGAGGACGCGCGCACCGGCGCCTGGCCGGTGAAGGCGATCCGGGCCGCCGAGCGCGATGCGATGGCGCACCTGCCGTCCGGTGGCCTGATGCGGCGTGCCGCCGCAGGGTTGGCCCGGCGCTGCGCCGCGCTGCTGGCCGACTCCGGTGGCGTGTACGGAGCGCCGGTCGTCCTGCTGGTCGGGGGCGGCGACAACGGCGGCGACGCGCTCTACGCCGGTGCGACGCTCGCCCGCCGGGGTGCGGTGGTGCGTGCGGTCGCGGGCGTGCAGGACGAACGCGTGCATCGGGCCGGCCTCGCCGCGTTCCGCGCTGCCGGTGGGCGGCTGGTGGAGCTGACCGATGTCCGCGAGCGGCCGGCGCTGGTCGTCGACGGGCTGCTGGGCATCGGTGGCCACGGTGGACTGCGCCCGGACGCCGCCCGGCTCGCAGTCGCCGCCGACGCGTGGCGTGCCGCCGGGTCGGTGCTGGTCGCCGTCGACCTCCCGAGCGGCGTGGACGCCGACACCGGTGAGGTCGCCGGCGTCGCGATCACCGCCGACGTCACGGTCGCGTTCGGCAGCCTCAAGGCCGGTCTGCTGGCCGGTGCGGGCGCCGTGCGGGCCGGGCTGGTCGAGGTCGTCGACATCGGCTTGAACTTCTCGGAGCCGCCGATGGCCCGGCTGGTCACGGCCGATGCGGTCCGCGACTGGTGGCCCCACCCCGGGCCGAACGACGACAAGTACACCCGGGGCGTCGTCGGAGTCGCGGCCGGCTCCGAGCAGTACCCGGGAGCGGCGATCCTCAGCACCGGTGGAGCGCTGTCCGGCCCGGCCGGCTACGTCCGGTACGCGGGTGCGGCCCGCGACGCGGTCCGCACCGCGCACCCCGAGGTCGTCTCGGGGCGGTCGGTGGCCGAGGCGGGTCGGGCGCAGGCGTGGGTGGTGGGTTCCGGCCTCGGTACGGACGACGCCGCGGCGGACGCCGTCCGCTGGGTGCTCTCCACGGACCTACCGGTTCTCCTGGACGCCGACGGCCTGACGATCGTCGCCCGTGATCCGAACCTGCTGCGCGACCGCAAGGCGCCGACCGTCCTCACGCCACACGACCGCGAGTTCGCGCGGCTGGCCGGCGAGGTCGGCCCGGATCGCATCGACGCCGCCCGCCGCGCCGCGCGTGATCTCGGTGCCACGGTCCTGCTCAAGGGCTACCGGACGGTGATCGCCGGCCCGGACGACGCCCCGGCCTACGTCGTGGCGGCCGGCGTGCCCGAGCTCGCCACCGCAGGCACCGGTGACGTGCTCTCCGGAGTGATCGGATCGCTGCTGGCCGGGGGCGTGCCCCCGGCCGAAGCGGCCGCCGCCGGTGCGTTCGTCCACGGGATCGCGGGGCGGCTCGCGCGCGAGGAGGGGCCGGTGGTGGCGTCACGAGTGCTGGCCGCGCTCCCGACCGCCGTGAACCAGGTCGTCGGAGGTTGACCGGTTGTCGGCCCGGCCCGAATTCCGCGGCCCACGGGACGCTGTCCCGCGACCGGTGTGTGCGCCTGGGAGACTGGGAGCCATGGTGCAAGCGGAAGCGGTGATCGACCTCGACGCGATCCGGGCGAACACCGCCTACCTGGCGGAGCGCGCGGCTGCCCACTCGGCGGCGACGATGGCGGTGGTCAAGGCCGACGGCTACGGCCACGGCGCGCTGCCGTCCGCGCGGGCCGCGTTGGCGGGCGGCGCCACGTGGCTCGGCGTGTCCACGGTGGCCGAGGCACTCGAACTCCGCTCGGCCGGTATCGATGCCCCGATGCTGAGCTGGCTCAACGCGCCGGGCACCGCGTTCACCCCGGCGATCACGGCCGGCGTCGACCTCGGCGTCCCGAGCATGCGGGTGCTCGACGAGGTGATCGCCGCCGCGAAGGCGGCCGACCGCACCGCACGAGTGCACCTGAAGATCGACACTGGGCTCGGGCGCTCCGGCGCCACCCCGGCCGACTGGCCGGACCTGGTCACCGCGGCCGCGAAGGCCACAGCCGAGGGGACCGTCGAGGTGATCGGCGTCTGGAGCCACTTCGCCTGCGCCGACACGCCCGGTCACCCCTCGATCGCCGCGCAGCTCGCCGCGTTCTCCGAGGCGCTGGCGGTGGCCGAGCGGCACGGCGTCAAGCCGCAGGTGCGGCACCTGGCCAACTCGCCCGCCACGCTGACGCTCCCGCAGGCCTACTACGACCTGGTGCGGCCCGGAGTGTCGGTCTACGGGCTCTCCCCGATCCCGGACTGCGCGGCCGCCGAGGCACTGCGCCCGGCGATGACGCTGCGCGGCCGCGTGCTCGTCGCGAAGCGGGTCCCGGCCGGCCACGGCGTCTCGTACGGGCACACGTACCACACGAGCGCGCCGACCACGCTCGCCGTCGTCCCGCTGGGCTACGCCGACGGCATTCCGCGGCACGCCAGCAGCGTCGCCCCGCTCCTGCTGGGCGGGGCGCGCCGGACGATCGCCGGCCGGGTGTGCATGGACCAGTTCGTGGTGGACGTCGGCGACGATCCGGTGGCCGACGGCGACGAGGCGATCCTGTTCGGCCCCGGTGACCACGGCGAGCCCACCGCGGACGAGTGGGCCGAGGCGGCCGGCACGATCAACTACGAGATCGTGACCCGGATCGGTGCGCGGGTGCCCCGCACGTACGTCGGGGCGGGGGCGTAAGCGTGCCGAGAGACGACTCCCAGGCCGCCAAGGCCGCCGCGAAGATCGCTACCGAGAGCCTGGCCAAGGGCGGGGTATCCGCGGCCTTCGGGCTGGCCGGTGCGCTGGTCGGCGCCTTGGCTGCCGGTGCCGCGGCCGGCGTCGCCGCGGAGCGGTTCGCAGTGCGCCGACGCCGCCGGGCCGACGATCCGTACGCCGACGAGCCGTTCGGAGCGCTGCCCTACGACAGCGCCCAGGTCGTCACCGCGGACGGCGTCGACCTGTACGTCGAGATCGTGGAGGCCGACGGGGAGCCCGACCTGACCGTGGTCTTCGTCCACGGCTTCGCGCTGGACATGGGCACCTGGCACTTCCAGCGCCGGGTCTTCACCGGCCACGAGGACCCACGGCTGCGGATGGTCTTCTACGACCAGCCCGGCCACGGCCACTCGGCGCCGCGCCCGGACGGCGACTACACGATCGACCAGCTCGCCGACTCGCTGGCCGAGGTGATCGCGAAGGTCGCCCCGGACGGGCCGCTCGTGCTCGCTGGTCACTCGATGGGCGGCATGACGCTGATGGCCCTGGCCGAGCGCCACCCCGACCTGGTGATCGACCGGGTGGTCGGCGTCGCGCTGATCTCCACGTCGGCCGGTCACCTCGACGACGTCGCGCTCGGGTTCCCGCCGATCGTCGCGTGGCTGCGCGGCGCACTCACGCCGACGCTGTCCAAGGTGCTGCGCTGGCAGCCGACGATGGCCGAGCGCGGACGCCGCTCCGGCAGCGACCTGGCCTACCTGCTCACCGAGCGGTACGGTTTCGGCCGGTCGAATCCCAGCCCGGCGCTGGTGGAGTACGTCGAGCGTATGAACGACGGCACCAAGGTCGACGTGATCGCCGGTTACCTGGCCACGCTGTCCCAGCACGACCGGTACGCGGCGCTGGAGGCCTTCGCCGACCTGGAGACTCTCGTCGTCTGCGGTGACCGCGACCAGCTCACCCCGGTGGAACACACTCGCGAGATCGCGAAGCTGCTGCCCAAGGCCGCGTTGCTGGAGATCCCGGACGGCGGTCACTGCACGCTGATGGAGCACGCCGACGCGACGAACGCCGCGCTCGCGGAGCTGTTCCAGCGCGCGGCGGGGGTGGCGGCCGGGCAGCAGCCGACCACCGCACCGGAGCGCACCGAGGTCGCGGCCGCGAAACAGCGTCGTGGCTGGGCGCGCCGCTCCGGTAAGCAGCAGAGGCGTGCGCTGGACCGGATCCTTCGTCGGAAGGGCGCCTGATGATTCTGAAGACGCCAGAGGACACCCGCGCACTCGGCCGCTCGCTGGCCCCGCTGCTGCGCGCCGGTGACCTGATCGTGCTGGTCGGTCCGCTGGGGGCCGGGAAGACCCAGCTGGCGCAGGGGATCGGCGCGGGTCTCGGGGTCCGCGGTGCGATCACCAGCCCGACGTTCGTCATCTCCCGCGTGCATCCGCCGGACCCGTCCCGCGGCGGTCGGCTTCCCCTCGTCCATGTGGACGCCTACCGGCTGGGCGGCGTCGCCGAGGTGGATGACCTCGACCTGGACGCCGACGTGGACGCCGCGGTCACCGTGGTGGAGTGGGGTGCCGGCCTGGTCGAGCAGCTGGTCGACGGCTACCTGGAGATCCGCCTCGACCGGGACGAGGAGTCCGACGAGCGCACCGCCACGCTGGTGCCCCACGGCAGCGACTGGGACGAGCGGCTGGCCGGGCTGCTAACGGTCGCCGAGTAGTCGGAACATGGGCACCGCGCCCAGCAGGGACGCGACCCACGCCAGTACGAACACCGCGGCGACCGACGCGGCGGCCACCAGTGCGCCGGCCACTGCGGCACCGATCGAGCTGCCGACGAGGAACGCGGTGATCAGCCACGCGAACGCCTCGGTGACCGTGCCCGCCGGGGCGAGGCGGTCGATCACCAGGAACACCAGCGTGATGATCAGCGGCAGGAACAGCCCACTGACGACGCTCAGCGCGAGCGCCAGCGGGAACACGCCGGACGTCGTCGGTACGAACGTCAGCGGCAGGTAGCCGAACCCGAGGGCGCAGAGCAGCCAGGGCAGTACCGGGCCCGGCGACACCCGCTCGGACCGGCTGGAGAACCAGACGCCGCCGATCAGTGCTCCGGCGGCGTTCGCTGCGACCAGCCAAGTGGCCCAGCCGCGGTCGCCCGCCGCCTCCGCGAACGCGGCCGCGGCCACCGGGAACGTCCCGACCGTCAAGCCGACCAGCAGCATGCCGACGTAGACCCGACGCAGCCGGGCCGGGCGCAGTGCCCCGGCCCAGTGCCGCTCCTCGACCTCCTCCGGGCGCCAGGTCCGTGACGACGGCGCGGAGGCGAACCAGAGCGTGCCGAGCAGTCCGATCGCTGCGGCCGCGTACAAGCCGCCGGCCGGGCCGAACGTGGTCGCCACCAGAACCAGCAGCGGGCCGGCGACGAAGACCAGCTCCTGGGAGGCGGCGTCCAGCGCGTAGATGCGGGGCACGTCCGGCGCGGGCAGCACCGTCGGCCAGATCGCGCGGAGGCCCGGCTCCACCGGCGGCGTGGCGACGCCGGCCACCGCGGCGACCACGATCCCACCGACCGTGCCGACCATCGGGAGCAGCGCCAGTGCGATCGAGCACAGCACTCCGGCGCCGACGATCACCCGGGTCTGACCGGTGCGGTCCATCCAGCGGGCCAGGACCGGGCCGCCGATCGCGGACCCGGCGGTGTAGGCGGCGGCGAACAGCCCGGCCACGCCGTAGCCGACGTCCGAGCCGCGGCTGAACAGGACGAGCGCGACCGGCACCATCCCGGTAGGCAGACGTCCGAGCAGGCTGGACGCGAGCAAGCGAGCGACGGTCGGCCGGCGGAGCAGCGCGAACGGCGAACTGGCGGTGGTGGTTCCAGACATGGGATCCCCAGAGGGTGGAGCGAGCGAGGGCGCTGGGGTGACCGCGATCAGCGGCCGGCTGCTCCGGGGAAGTCACCGCGCTCGCGGTCGTCGCCGTAGAGCGGCAACTGGACCTCGAGCGATGACATGCCGCGAGTATGCCCTATCGATGCCCTGCCGCCCCCGTTCGGGGGACGGACGCCCGGCATCGACCGGAATAGAGTTTCCCTATCTGTCCGGTAGGAAGGAGCGCCTGATGAGCGCCACCGATGATCTGCTGGCGAACGCCGAGCGTTACGCCGCGACGTTCGACAAGGGAGAGTTACCGCTTCCGCCCGGCCTCGGCGTCGCGGTGCTGGCGTGCATGGACGCCAGGCTCAACCCGTACGGGCTGCTCGGCTTGAACGAGGGTGACGCCCACGTGATCCGGAACGCCGGCGGCGTCGTCACCGCGGACGAGTTGCGGAGCCTGGCGATCAGTCAGCGGCTGCTCGGTACCACCGAGATCCTCCTGATCCACCACACCGACTGCGGGATGCTCACGTTCACCGACGACGAGTTCAAGGCATCGATCCAGGCCGAGACCGGGCTCAAGCCGGCCTGGGCGGCGGAGGCTTTCGACAACCTCGAGGACGACGTCCGGCAGTCGATCGCCCGGATCAAGGCCGACCCGTTCATCCCGCACAAGGAATCGGTCCGCGGTTTCGTCTACGACGTCCACACGGGCAAGCTCGTCGAGGTTCCGGCCTGACGTTTCCCGTTGTTTACCAGCGAACGCCGCCGACCAGGGGTTTAGTCGGCGGCGTTCGGTGTGGGTCGATGGTGCAGGCAGGCCCGCCCGGTCCGGTCGGTGGTTGCTGATCCGTGACCGAAGAGTGATCAGGACCCACCCAACCGTCCTAGAAAACAGTGGAGCTTCGTACCGGTCAGACCGGTACGAAGCTCCACTCGCCTACCGGAACGAGCTACTTGATCGTCAGGTTGTTCAGGACGTACTCGCAGCCGTTCTTGATCTGCGACTCCTGGTCCGCCCACTGGCAGCGGAGCTGGATCTCCTTGGTGCCGTTGAACATGAAGTAGCTGTAGGCCTTCGCGGTGCCGAAGTCGAACTGGTAGAAGTACCCCTTGTACCCGTTGTAGGTCACGTTTTGCCGGGTTGAGGGGTCTTGCCCAATTCGCCGGACCAGGCCGTCGAACTCGGCCTCGAGGGTCGAGTCGCTCACCGTGCTGGTGTCGGCGGGCAGCGTGTAGGAGTCGAGGATCAGGAAGTCGTTGGCCTCGCTCGCGGACGTCGCCATCGCCGCGGTGTACTCGCTGCTCGCGCCGGTCGACTCCGAGCTCGGCGCGGTGACCTCCTGGAAGCCTGCCGGCAGCCGGGTGGTGAACGGCGCGCCGGCCGGGGCGACCTCGGGACGGCTGGTGTCGATCGACGGCCCGGCGCTCGGCGCCGCCGAGGTGGCGCCCGTCGTCGGGAGGCCGGTGATCGGCGCGCTCGGGGTCGGCTTCGCCGTGTCGTCGCCGTCGCCGTCACTGCCGGCGATCAGCCAGCCGCTGACGCCGCAGACCGCGATGATGATGACGACCACCGCGACGATGCCGCCGACGATGATGCCGGTCTTGCTCTTCTGCGGCGGAGCCGGGGGCGGGAAGCCGCCGGGCGCACCATAGGCGGCGGCCGGGTTCGCGTACGGGTCCGCCCCGTAAGCCCCGGCGCTCGGGTTCGCGTACGGGTCGCCCGGGGGTAACGGCGCGGTCGGGTTCGCCGGCTGGCCGTACGGCACGCCCGACGACGGCTGCCCGTACGGACCGCCCGAGCCCGGCTGGTCGTAGGGAGACCCGGACTGGGGCTGGTTGTACGGAGTGCCCGACGACGGCTGGCCGTACGGACTCGCCGGCTGGCCGTACGGGTCGGACGGCTGCTGCCCATAGGGCTGGTTCGGGTCGTAGCTCATGCGACGACCTCGCTCACGCTGTTGTCGACGCCCCGGGTCATCGGACCCGGTTCGAGCCAGCCGATCATCATCCCTACCTCGTTCCGTTCTCTCCGGTCGTTATGTTCAGCGCGCTCAGGACTGCGCTGAGTGGAATGCGGGGAGAGCAAGACAATCACCTCGGACGCTTCTCCGCACTAGTGGCGTGACCAGGCTGACGGCGGATCGCACCGTATCTCCTGGTTCGAGCGTCACGTCACTGGTATCTCTTGGGCTCACCGGCCCCGATTCCCACCAAGAATGCTGCGCCGGCCAGGATTTCGGTGTGCTGATGCCGACGCAAACAGTGTCGCGTACCGGACACAGTTGTCGCACAGTCCGTCAAGTAACACCGCCGATCGTGACAACTGGTCGGGGCGCCGTGCCGCACGTTCGTTCGGTCGGTGGCTGACCGTAGGCTTGACGGGTGCTGGCTCTGCTTGTCGATACCGCCACCGCGGCCGTGACCGTCGGCGTCGCCGAGTTCCCTGCTCCTTCCGGTGATGCGGGATCATCCCATGTCCTCGTCCGGGCCGAACACGTGGTGGTCGACGCCCGTCGGCACGGAGAAGCGCTGGCTCCCGGCATCGCCGTGGCGCTCGGCGAAGCGGGTATCACGGTCGGTGACCTGAACGCCGTCGTTGCGGGGGTCGGGCCCGGCCCGTTCACCGGCCTGCGGGTCGGCTTGGTCACCGCGGCCTCGCTGGCGGACGCGCTCGGTATTCCGGCGTACCCGGTCTGTTCGCTGGACGCCGTCGTGCCGGATCCTTCGGTGCGGGCGGGCCGGCCGCTGCTGGTCGCCACCGACGCCCGGCGTCGCGAGGTGTACTGGGCGGTCTACGACGCCGCCGGCACGCGCGTCCACGGGCCCGACGTCGCGAAGCCCGCCGACCTGCGGGCGCGCCTCGACGCAGGTGAACTGGGCGCGGTCGACGACCTGCTCGCGGTCGGCAGCGGTGCGGCGCTCTACGCCGACGCGCTCGGGCTCCCGGTGGCCGAGCCGCTGTACCCCAGCGTCGCCGGTCTGGCGCGGCTAGGCGCCGATCGGGTCCTGGCGAAGGCTCCTGCCGAGCCGCTCACCCCGATGTACTTGCGCCGGCCCGACGCCGTCGAGCCGGGCGCCGCCAAGTCGGTGCTGCGGTGATCGAGGCCGCGAGCCGGGTCGTCCTGGCGCCGATGCGCTGGTGGCACATCGATGCGCTCGGGCCGATCGAGCACGACCTGTTCGGCGACGAGGAGTGGTCGCCCGGGATGTTCTGGTCCGAGCTCGCCCAGGTCGCCACCCGGTGGTACCGGGTGGCGCTGGACGGAGAGGAACTGGTGGGCTACGCCGGGCTCTGCGTCTACGGGCCGGAGGAGGCCTGGGTGCAGAACATCGCGGTCCGCCGCGACCGCCAGGGCCACGGACTCGGGCGCCGGCTGTTGGACGAGTTGCTCGACGAGGCGGTGCGACGTGGTGCCCAGCAGGTGCTGCTGGAGGTGCGAGCCGACAACGCCTCGGCTCAGCGACTCTACGCTCGCCGCGGGTTCGAGGCGGTGGGGCTCCGCCGCGGCTACTACCAACCCAGCGGCGTCGACGCGGTCGTGATGCGCTGGGAAGCAATAGGAGAGCGATGAACGCGATGGCCGACGAGCCGTTGGTGTTGGGAATCGAGACGTCCTGTGACGAGACCGGGGTCGGCATCGTCCGCGGGTACTCGCTGCTCGCCGATGCGGTCGCGTCCAGCGTCGATCAGCACGCCCGCTTCGGCGGCGTGGTGCCCGAGGTGGCCAGCCGCGCGCACCTGGAGGCGATGGTCCCGACGGTGCACCGCGCACTCGACGACGCCGGCGTGACGCTCTCCGACGTGGACGCGATCGCGGTGACCGCCGGGCCGGGGCTCGCCGGCGCGCTGCTGGTCGGCGTCGCAGCGGCGAAGGCGTACGCGCTGGCGCTGGACAAGCCGCTCTACGGCGTCAACCACCTGGCTGCCCACGTCGCGGTCGACACGCTGGAGCACGGGCCGCTACCCGAGCCGGCGATCGCGATGCTGGTCTCCGGTGGACACTCGTCGCTGCTGCTCGTCGACGACCTCACCGGCGACGTGCAGCCGCTCGGCGCGACGATCGACGACGCGGCGGGGGAGGCGTTCGACAAGGTCGCCCGGGTGCTCGGGCTGCCGTTCCCCGGCGGACCGCCGATCGACAAGGCGGCTCGCGAGGGCGACCCGGCGGCGATCGGCTTCCCGCGCGGGCTCACCGGGCCGCGCGACCTCGCCGAGCACCGGTTCGACTTCTCGTTCTCCGGGCTCAAGACGGCGGTTGCGCGCTGGGTCGAGACCCGGCAACGAGCCGGCGAACCCGTCCCGGTGGCGGACGTGGCCGCGTCGTTCCAGGAGGCGGTGGCCGACGTGCTGACCGCGAAGGCGATCGACGCCTGCCGGAAGCACGGCGTCGACACGCTGCTGATCGGCGGTGGGGTCGCGGCCAACTCACGGCTGCGGGCGCTCGCCGCCGACCGGTGTGACGCCGCCCGCATCCGGTTGCGGGTGCCGCGGCCGAAGCTCTGCACCGACAACGGGGCGATGGTGGCCGCGCTCGGGTCCCGGCTGGTCGCGGCCGGTGTGACGCCGTCGCCGCTCGACCTGCCCGCCGACTCGTCCCTCCCGGTGACCGAAGTCGTGATGGCGGCGCACGAAGTGGGCGCAGAGACGTGATCGTCCGGATGGTGGAGATGGCCGCTCACCCCGAGGCGCACCAGGACTTGGTCGACTGGGCGTGCGCGGTCGCGGTGCCGGAGCTGGAGCGGAACCTCGACCACGTCAGCTCGGAGGTCTTCACGTCGACCGACAACCGGCTGGTGGTGATCTCCCGCTGGCGCTCGTCGCCGGTCGCGCTCGCCGACCCGCCCCGGCACTGGCTGCGCCGGGAAGCGCACTCCTGGGACTTCAGCCCGGTGGACCGGTGAGCGCGGTGCGGCCGATTCCCGTCATCCTCGACGTCGACACCGGCGTCGACGACGCGCTGGCGCTGCTGCTGGCCGTCCGGTCACCGTCGTTGGACGTGCGCGGGGTCACCTGCGTCGCCGGTAACACGGGTCTCGAGCCGGTCGTGGCGAACACGCTCCGGGTGCTCGACGTCGCCGGAGCGCCGCCGGATCTGCCGGTAGCGGCCGGCGCACGGCGTCCGCTGCTCGACCCACGTCTCCACACCCCCCAGACGGCCGAGCACGTCCACGGCGCCGACGGCCTGGCCGACCTGGGTTTGACGGACTCGTCCCGGGCTCTCGACCCGCGACCGGCCGTGGAGCTGCTCCGCGACCTGCTGCTGGGCTCGGACGTTCCGATCACCCTGGTGCCGCTGGCGCCGATGACGAACATCGCGCTGCTGCTCCGGAGCTACCCCGAGGTGCGGCCGAAGATCGAACAGATAGTGCTGATGGGCGGGGCGGTCAACGGCGGCAACGTGACCGCGGCGGCCGAGTTCAACGTCTTCGTCGACCCCGAGGCCGCCGCGATCGTGTTCGGCGCCGGGGTGCCGCTCACGATGTACGGGCTCGACGTCTTCTACTCGGTGCGGGTCGCGGAGGCCGACGCGGCGGACATGGCGGCCTCGGACGTGTCGTCCGCTCGGCTCGCCGGTCAGCTGCTGCGCTACCGGATGGCCGGTCGTGACTCGGCGGAGATCGGTGACGCCGGTGCGGTCGCCGCGGTGATCGCGCCGGAGGGCCTGCTAACGGAGGCGCTTCCGGTGCGGGTAGAACTCGACGGGCAGTACACCCGTGGCTGCACGGTGGTCGATCGGCGCGCGGCGAGCGACCGCGACTGGGATCCGCACCGCGATCATCCGGCCGCGGTGGTCGACGTCGCACTCGGAGTGGACGCCGCCCGCTACGCGAAGCTCTTCGTCGACACCGTGAGCCGCCCGGCGTAACCAGCGCCCGCTGCTTTCCCGAATACCCGCCGCCGCCGGCGCGGGAGGAGGGGCGGTTTTCCGAAGGTCAACCTCTCAGCGGCCCGGGAGAGGTGGTCTTCCCGAAAATCCGCCACTCGGCGGTGCGGGCAGAGCCTTACGTCGGTTCGCAGAGTAGGGCTAGGGGGGCGGTGCCCACGCGGGTGAGGATCAGCGTGGCGGCGTTCGGCCCGTTCAGCTTGAGTTGCGGACGCAACTGTTCCGGCGTCACCGCGGTGCCGCGCTTCTTGATCTCTACCCGGCCGACGCCCCGGCGGGCCAGCTCCGCGCGGAGCCGCTTCACACCGAACGGGAGCACGGCGTCGACCCGGTACGCCCGGGCGAACGGCGTCGGCCGGAGTTCGTCGGTGGTGAGGTAGGCGATCGCCGGATCGAGCAGTCGGCCGTCGATCCGGTCGGCCAGCTCGGCGACGAGGTGCGCTCGGATCACGGCGCCGTCGGGGTCGTACAGGTAACTCCCGATCTCCCCGACCGGTGCCTCGCGGTCGCCGGCGCCGGTGAGCTCGGCCCCTCCTGCGGTGTTCAGGTTGGGGGCGGTGGTCACCACGGAGGGGCCGGGGAGAAGGGTCGCTCGGCGGGGGACGGACGCGAGCGGGCCGAACCAGAGCGCGGCCTCGACGACGTCACCCCGCTCCGACACCCACTCCGCCTCGGCGCCCGGCGGGATCCGGTCGTGGTCGATACCGGGCGCGACCTTCACAGTGGTCCTGGGGATCCGCTCGGCCAGCGCCAGCAGGAACGACCACGGTGGCGAGTAGGCGTCCGGGTCGAACACGCGGCGGCCCTTGGCTCGGCGCGCCGGGTCGCAGAACGCGGCGTCGTACCCGTCGAGGTCCACTGCTGTCGCGTCCGCGCACACGACGCGGGCTCGGTCGGCGAGCTCCAGCGCCTCGATGTTCGCGGCCACCACCGCCGCGGTCACCGGGTCTCGCTCGACGCCGGTCACGTCCAGGCCGGCGCGGGCGAGCGCGATCAGGTCGGCGCCGGCTCCACAGCCCAGGTCGAGGACGCGTGTCGCGCCGCTCGCGGCAATCCGGTCCGCTCGACGCGTGGCCACCGTCCGGCGGGTGGCTTGCTCGACGGCGTCGTCAGTGAAGAGCATGGCGGCAGCGTCGGACCCGAGCTTGACCGCGGCGGAGCGGCGGAGCCGCTGTTGGGTGAGCGCGAGCGAGACCAGGTGCGGGTCGTGGCCGGCCGCGCGGAGCCGAGTGGCCAGCGCGAGCGGCTCACCCGCGTCGCTCGCGGCCGCCAGCGCCGCCACCCCGGCGGGGGACCGCAGCGCCTCGACGTCGGAAACCTCCACGGAGGGACATCCTCACACGGCGACCACCGGAGCCCCGCGACGGGAGAGCGCCCGCGCGATCTCACCGGCGTCGACGATCGCCGCGCCGCCGGGGTCGTTGTTCAGGTAGACGTAGACGTCCTCGCGGGCGGTGTAGGTGTGGATGAGGCGGTCCGCCCAGGTCTGTAGGGCTTGGCGCCCGTAGCGCGGACGGGGGTTCGCGCGGCCTTCGTGCAGGCGGAGGTAACCCCAGTCGGTGGTGCGCCAGCGCGGCGTCACCGGGCGGCCGAGGCGGTCGGCCCAGCAGAGCGCCGCGCCGTGCTTCTCCAGGACCGCCCTGACCTCCGTGCTCCACCACGACTCGTGCCGGGGCTCGACCGCCACCCGGGTTCCCCGCGGAAATGCGGCCAGGCAGGCGTCCAGGAGCGCAGCGTCGGCGCGCAAAGTGGGCGGCAGCTGCAGCAGCACGGGGCCCAGCCGATCGCCGAGTGCGGCGGCGCGGTCCATCAGCCGCGCGACCGGCTCTTCCGGGTCGGCCAGTCGCTTGACGTGCGTCAGGTACCGGCTGGCCTTCACGGTGACGACGAAGCCCTCCGGGGTCCGGGCGCGCCAGTCGGCGAACGTGGACTTTTCCGGCAGCCGGTAGAACGCGTTGTTCACCTCGACGGTCGGGAACTGCGTGGCGTAATACTCCAGCCAGGATCGCTGCGGAACGTCCACCGGGTAGAACCGTTCGCGCCAGTCGCGGTACTGCCATCCGGAGGTTCCCACCCACGCCGGCATGCGGTCTCCTTCTCGAGTCGAGCGCCCGCCTGCGGTTTTCCCTGTCCGGCCGAATTGATCCACGAGCCGAGGGGTGAACACGTTGAACCGGGGCGCGCTCAACCGCGTGATCGCTAACGAGTCGGTGGCGAGCGACGGTGCTCACGACGCTGCTGTAGCCGGGGAGCCGAAGGAGCCGCACGAGCCATGGGAACCTGCGGTGGCTGACGGACGGCGCGCATCGGGTGGCTGGGTCGAGTTCGAGGTCCGGTCGGAGGGCCTGGAGAAACCCGGGCGCGACTACGGAGGCCTGCTCGGGTACGGCGATCCGGACGAGTTCGGGTTCGGCGACGACCGCGGACGGGTTGCGTCGGACTACCCGATGACGTCGGACTACTCGACGGGAGACCTGGAGTCGGCGTACGGGGGGCCACCGGGCCACGGACCCGGTTCGCCGGCGTACGACCCCGGCTCCCCGCCGTACGACTACGACGACGGGCTCGCGCTCGGGGCGATGTCCGCGTACGACCCGGGCGGTCCGTCGTACCGCTACGAAGCCGACTACGGGCCAGGCGGGGCGCCCGGCTACGGCGGGGCGCCCGGCTACGGCGGGGCGCTCGGCTACGGCGGGGCGCCTGGTTACGGCGGGTTGCTGGCGATCGAGTCCGGAGCGTCCGCACCCGCATCCGCGCCTCCGTCGTCGCCCCATCCGCCGGAGCCCGGGAACCTCCCGGTGCTCGCCGGACGCGCGGTCGAGCTGCGCGATCGCGTCCGGGCACCGATCCCGGTACCGGCCACCCTCGCCCAGGTGCAGGACCTGCTGTTCGACCCGACCGGTGTCGTCCCGGTCGGGCTGGCGTCGGAGTGGCTGCGACCGGAGGCGGGCATCGTTCCCACTCAGGTCCGCCCCGAGGTCGACGAGCTGGTCGCCTGGGCCACCCAGGCCGACCGCGGGCCTGTGATGCGGTTGCTCTGCGGTGCGGGCGGCCAGGGCAAGACCCATGCCGCCCGGCAGATCTGCGCGACGCTGGAAGAGCAGGGCTGGCTGGCGGGCTTCCTCACGCTGCCACCGGCGACCTGGCGGACGACCGGCCCGGACGACCTGGCGATGACCGGACCGGATCAGCGGCACTGGGAACAGCGACTGCGGCGCGCTCCGGAGCTGATCGCCGGTATCCGGGCCGTCGCCGAGCTGCGCACCCCGACGTTGCTGGTCGTGGACCAGGCCGAGTCGGTCGGTCCGTTGGTCGGCGAGCTGCTCGCCACGATCGACGAGTACGGCGCCGCGCCGTGGATCCGCGTCCTGCTGCTCGCGCGGTCGCCCGAGGGATGGTTCACGGATCTCTGCGAGGCCCATCGTCTGCGGTCCTGGGTGTCGCCGACGCCGGTCTGGCTGCCGGCGCTGTCCCAGCAGCTCGGACCGTCCACGGCGGTCGCGGTGTGGCGGGAGGCGGTGGCCGCGTTCGCCGACCGCGCGGTCGCCGACGGGGTGCTGCCCTCGGTCGACCTCGGGCGCTTGACGTCGCCGACGCCGCCCGGTCTCTGGGCGACGACGCTCGACTTCTACGCCGACGCCGCGCTGCGGGTGCTGGACGCCACCGCGCCCTCACTGCGTCGGCACACCCGGAGGGACGGCGGCGGACCGGATCCGGTGTCCGGCGTACTGGCCTACGAACGCCGGCAGGTCTCGGCGGTGCTCGCCGCTGCGGGGTGCGCGATCGAGGACAGCCAGCGCGACTGGGCGATGGCGGTCGTCAGCCTGCTGCCCGCGGCCACGCCGGAGGCGGCGGTGCGGGCGCTGCGGGCGGTGCCTGCGCCCTGGCAGGTGCCGCCGGACCGGAGGACCGAGGTGGCGATCGCGCTGGCTCGGCTCTACCGCGGCACGGCCGAGCAGGGCTGGTCACCGCCGCGCCCGGCGCGGCTCGCCGACGCCCACCTGCTGGACCTGGCCGGCAGCCTGGCCGATCCGGAGTGGGCGGCCGTGATGTCGAGCATCTGCGGGGACGCCGACCCGCTCGCGGCGCTGCACGCGGCCACCACGTTGATCCGCTGCCTGTCGGCGCCGACCCCCTCACGGCGTCAGGAGCGGGCCAAGAACCGGATCAGCGTCTCGCTGCCGTGGCTGCTGCGGACCTCGCCCAGCCGGTACGCGGTGCCGCTGACGCTGTTGGCGCCGGTCCGCTACACAAAAGCGATCACCGACCTGATCAGCGCCAGGGAACTGCCGCTGGAGACCGTGCGGCAACTGGACTCGCTCGTCCTGTCGGTCGGGTTCACCCCCAGTCGGGCAGCGATCGCGGCCGCCGTCTCCGAGCGGTTGGTCGCGGCCGCGCGTCCGGGTGCCGATCCCCAGCCGGCCGAGCTCAGCGAGTACGCCCGCTGCCTGAACAACCTCGGGATTCGCCTCACCGCGCTGGGCCGGATCGAGGATGCCCTGGAGCCCGCCGAGGACGCCGTCGCGGTGCAGCGGCGGCTCGCGCTGGCTGACCCGGCCACCTACCTGCCTGACCTGGCGATGTCGTTGGACCTGCTCAGCGCCGGGCTGGCCGAGGCCGGACGTCCGGAGGAGGCCCTGCCGCCGGCCGAGGAGGCGGCGGTGGCGTACCGGCGGCTGGCCGCGCAGGACTCGGTCGGCTACCTGCCGGACCTGGCCGGCGCGCTGAACACGCTCGGGATCCGGCTCACCGAGACCGGTCACCGGGACGCCGCGCTCGAGCCGGTGGAGGAGGCGGTCTCGGTCTGTCGGCGGCTCGCCGTCATCGATCGGGCGACTTACCAGCCCGAGCTGGCGTTCTCGCTGACGAACCTGAGCATCACGCTGGCGGACCTGGAGCGCTGGGAGGAGTCGATCGAGCCCGCCGAGGAGGCCGTGGTGGTCTACCGGCGGCTGGTGGCCGCCGACTCGGTGGCGCACCTACCGGCGCTGGCGCTCGCGCTGAACAACCTCGGCAACCGCCTGGCCGAGACCGGGCGGCGGGCCGACGCGCTGGAGCCGGCCGAGGAGGCGGTGGTCGTCTACCGCAGGCTCGTGGCGTCCAACTCGACCGCGTTCCTGCCGAACCTGGCGGCGTCGCTGAACAACCTCGGCATCCGGCTGGCCGAAGCCGGCCGGATGCAGGAGGCGCTGGCGCCGGTCGAGGAGGCGGTCGAGGTGTACCGGCGGCTGGTGGACGCCGAGGGCGAGGGCTACCTGCCCGAGCTCGCCCTCTCGCTGCACAACCTGGCCAACCGGCTGGTGCGGCTGGGGCGGCCGCTGGAGGCGCTCTCGCCGGTCGCGGAGGCGGTCGACATCCGGCGCGGGCTCGCCGATGCCGATCCGGCGCCGCACCTGGCCGACCTCGCCCGGTCGCTGGCGGCCGCGAGCACCACGATGGGCTCTCTCGGCCGGAACGAGGATGCGGCGTCGGCGGCGGCGCAGGCGGTGGAGGTGCTGGAGTCGACGCGGCAGCGGTCGGACGAGACCCTGTTGATGGCGGTGGTGAAGATCCGCGACGACGCGTACGCGCGGCTCGAGTCGGACGAACGGAACGAGCGGGCGCTGACGCAGACGACCGGGACGGTACGCGCACTCGGCTGGGGCGCCGGCCAGCAGGTTCCGCCGCATCCCCGTCGCCGCTGACTACTGGTAGCTGACGTACTCCGGGGGATGGGAGAACGCCAGCACCTCGGCTGGCCGGTACAGCGCGACGTCCTCGTCGTAGAAAAGCTTGTAGCCGAGGTGGAACTGCTCGGGACGCCGCACCGCGGCGTAGGTCGCGTCCTTCGCAGGCCGGGTGCCGAAGCCGTCGACGTGCTGGACCATCGCCAGGCCCGGCCGCGGAACGATCCGCTCGATGTCGGGCAGCATGCGCCGGCGGAACTGGTGCAGCAGGAACAGCTTCTCCGGCAGTTGCTCGGTCCGGACGATGTCCGCGACGTAGGCGGACGCCTCGTTCACCTCGGCGGCCGACACCTGGCCGATGACCTTGCCCGGTACCTGGTTCCAGGCGACGCGCCACTCCGGGTCGAGCGCGATCCCGACGTTCGGGTGCTCCAGGGCCCACCGGTACGGCTTGATCGCGTCCGGGAAGCTGAGCCTGCCCGGCTGGATGTCGAGGATGACCAGCGCCTTCGCTCGTTCTGCCGCCGCGATGTACTCGCGGATCACCGCGGGTTTGATGCTGTGGCTGTAGATGCCGCGCGGCCCTGGCTTCCGGTCGGCGATCCGGACGATCAGCTCGAACGCGATCTGGACCGGGCGCTCCGGGGTGTCGAACGGCTCGGCCGCCGCGCGGAGTCGCCGCACGATCCGGTCCGGCGGCTCCTCACCGAGCACGCCCAGCGTGCCGCCGCCGATGCTGCCGTAGTACGCGACGACGCGGTAGCGCGGGAAGATCGTCCGCCCTCCGAGCGGCAGTTCGGGAGGCGGCGCCGGGGTCTCGGCTTGCGGTACGGCGGCCTGCGGTGTGGAGCTCGCACCGGTGCCGCCGCTCTCCGAGTCCTCGCTGCACGCACCCGGGACGACAGCGAGCGTGAGCGCCAGCGTTACCGTCGCAACGTTGCGGCACCCCCGAACTCTCTGGTTCATGGCGTTCAGCTAACCGGATTGAGCCCGTTTTGGGGTAGATCAACGCCCGAATGTCCTGACCGGCGTTGGCCGGTGTCGAGAACGGACGCCGACCACTGCCGGACTACCCGCAGGCCTGGACGGGGAGTTGCTAGGGCTTCTCGTCCAGGCCGAGCAGGTCGACGAGTTGCTGCGCGTTGGTCTGGGCATAGTCGGAGTAGCAGTTGTTCATCAGCACGTGGGTCTCCTTCGCCGGCAGCTCCCGGATCTTCGGAGCCCACTCCGCCATCTCCTCCGGGGAGTACAGGTACCCGAACTTCTCGTGGATGTCCTTGCTCGTCCACTTGTCGCTGTGCCCGTGGAACCGCACGACCGCGAGGTCACTGGTCGCGGTGACGATCGGCGGCACCGAGCTCGGATGGCCCTGCGGCATGTCGACCACCACGTACGGCACCTGGTAGTCGGTGAGGAAGCTCAGCGTCTCGTCCCGGTTCTCCTCGGACAGCCACGTCTTGTTGCGGAACTCGACGCAGATCCGGTCCGGCGCGCAGCGCTCCTTCACCTGGAGGATGTACTCGCGGTTGCGCCGGCCGATCGGGAACCACTGCGGGAACTGGAACAGCAGCGCGCCGAGCTTGCCCGCGGAACGCAGCGGCCCGAGCGCGGAGAGGAACCGCTCCCACACCTCGTCCACGACGCCCGCGTCGAGGTCCTTGATGTAGACGTTCTTCTTCTCGGCGGCCTCGCCGAGCTTGCCGCGCAGGTCCTTGTAGAGCGAGCCGGGCCGGGTCGGGTGCTGCGTCAGCAGCGCGAAGGCTTTGACGTTGAACGTGAAGCTCTCCGGCGTGCGCTCCGCCCAAAGCGCCGCGGTGTTCTCGGCCGGCGGCGAGTAGTAGGTCGAGTCGACCTCGACGATGTCGAACTGTCCGGCGTAGTAGGCGAGCCGCTCAGCAGCCGATTCGACCCCGTCGGGATACCAACCGGACGCGAGGAGCGTGCGATCCGTCCACGAGGCCGTACCGACTCGAATGCGTGCCATGCCCGCCCGATGCCCGGTGAACGGGGGCGGGAAACCGGCTCAGCGGCGGGCGAACTCCCGACCGGTGTGCTCGATCACCGCATCCGGGCCGGGGAAGATCAGGCCCTGGTGACCGTCGTTGAAGGCGACGAGGTACGGGGGCTGGCCCTGCCTGCCTCGCACCTCCAGCACCTCGCCCCACAGGTCCGGCACGCCGACGGTGTGGCCGTGGACGTGAACCTTGTCGCCGATCTCAGCCTGCATCGTGCTGCCCTCCACTGGATGCCTCGGCCGTCTTCAACTCTTCTCCCGTGCCGCGCAATGGGGAAGAGTAACCGTGTCAACTGTTCGTGAACTCTTGAGGTTCGCATCACACGGTGATCTGTAACATGCGTACTCGCAGTAACTATGCGGTCGCTCCCGGCAACTATACGCGCTTGCTCGGGCCTGTCTACGAGAAAGATCTCGAAAGACGTGAGTGACCGGCAAGCTCATGCCCGCTCATGACCTGCCGAAACCAGTGAGGCGTACGTGGTTGGAGAGGGCTGGCACTCGGCTTGACGGAGTGCCAGCAACTGCTAGTGTTCCGTTTAGCACTCGACCATCGAGTGTGCCAATTCGTGCACGAGGGCGTCTTGATCCCCGCGACGGCGAGCCGCTCCGTGAGCAACGGTGGATTGCAACGGTTTGCACCCCACGAAGGGGGAGGACAACGACGTGACGACCGCTACCAAGGTCAACATCCGGCCGCTCGAGGACCGCATCCTGGTCCAGGCGAACGAGGCTGAGACGACCACTGCCTCCGGCATCGTGATCCCGGACACCGCCAAGGAGAAGCCCCAGGAGGGCACCGTCCTGGCTGTCGGCCCCGGCCGGGTCGACGACAAGGGCGCTCGCGTCCCGGTGGACGTGAAGGCTGGCGACACCGTCATCTACTCGAAGTACGGCGGCACCGAGGTCAAGTACGCCGGCGAGGAGTACCTGCTGCTCTCGGCCCGCGACGTTCTCGCGGTCGTCGAGAAGTAAAGCCTTGTCTTGACGCGTTCGCCCCGGTGGCGGCGGCCGGTACTCCGGCCGCACGCCGCCGGGGCGTACGCGTTTCGCATACCGAAGACGAGATAGGGACAGCCCTCAGATGGCCAAAATTCTTAGCTTCTCCGACGACGCCCGGAAGGGCCTCGAGCGCGGTGTCGACGCGCTCGCTGACGTCGTCAAGATCACGCTCGGCCCGAAGGGCCGCAACGTCGTCCTGGACAAGAAGTTCGGCAGCCCGACGATCACGAACGACGGTGTCACCATCGCGCGTGAGGTCGAGCTGACCGACCCGTACGAGAACCTCGGCGCCCAGCTCGCCAAGGAGGTCGCCACCAAGACGAACGACGTCGCTGGTGACGGCACGACCACCGCGACCGTGCTGGCGCAGGCGCTGGTCCGCGAGGGCCTGCGCAACGTCGCCGCCGGCGCGAACCCGATCGCGGTTCGCCGGGGCATCCAGGCCGCGGTCGAGGCCGTCGACAAGGCGCTCCGCGACAAGGCCATCCCGGTCGAGTCGAAGCAGTCGATCGCACACGTCGCGACGATCTCCGCGCAGGACGCCACGATCGGCAACCTGATCGCCGAGGCGATGGACGTCGTGGGCACCGACGGTGTCATCACCGTCGAGGAGTCCTCGGCGATGGAGACCGAGCTCGAGGTCACCGAGGGTCTCCAGATCGACAAGGGCTACATCTCGCCCTACTTCGCGACCGACGCCGAGAGCCTCGAGGCGATCCTCGAGGACGCTCGCATCCTCGTCACCACCGAGAAGATCTCCTCGATCGGCGACCTGCTCCCGCTGCTGGAGAAGGTCGTCGAGTCGAAGAAGCCGCTGCTGATCATCGCCGAGGACGTCGAGGGCGAGGCGCTCTCGACCCTGGTCGTCAACGCGATCCGCAAGACCTTCACGGTCGTCGCGGTCAAGGCGCCCGGCTTCGGCGACCGCCGCAAGGCCATGCTCGGTGACATCGCCACGCTGACCGGCGCCCAGGTCATCGCTCCCGAGGTCGGCCTCAAGCTCGACCAGGTGGGCCTGGAGTCGCTCGGTACCGCCCGTCGGGTGACGGTCACCAAGGACAACACCACGATCGTCGACGGTGGTGGCTCCGCGGAGGACCTGGCCGGTCGCATCGCCCAGATCAAGAACGAGATCGAGATCAGCGACTCGGACTGGGACCGCGAGAAGCTCCAGGAGCGCCTCGCGAAGCTCTCCGGCGGCATCAGCGTGATCCGCGTGGGCGCGGCCACCGAGGTCGAGCTCAAGGAGAAGAAGCACCGCATCGAGGACGCCATCTCGGCGACCAAGGCGGCCGTGGAAGAGGGCATCGTCGCCGGTGGCGGCACTGCGCTCGTGCACGCCGCTCCGGCGCTGGAGGGCAACCTCGGGCTCAGCGGTGACGAGGCGACCGGTGTGTCGATCGTCCGCGCCGCGCTCTCCTACCCGCTGCGCAACATCGCCGAGAACGCCGGCCTCGAGGGCGGCGTCGTGGTGGCGAAGGTCGCCGAGCTGCCCGTCGGCTCCGGCCTGAACGCGGCCACCGGCGAGTACGGCGACCTGGTCGCCCAGGGCGTCGTCGACCCGGTGAAGGTGACGCGCAACGCGCTCGCCAACGCCGCCTCCATCGCGGGTCTGCTGCTCACGACCGAGAGCCTGGTCGTCGAGAAGCCGGCCGAGGAGGAGTCCGCTGGTCACTCGCACGGCCACGGACACGGCCACAGCCACAGCCACGGCCCGGGCTTCTGACCCGACGTGCTGAAGGCCGGTGGGGCTCTGCCCCGCCGGCCTTCTTCATGTCTACGCCGTCCGGCGAACCACCGCAGGACGGGGGTTGTGCCTGGTGACCGCGCCGGCCGCCCCGGAAGTGCACACGCCCGGGTGGCGAACCAACGGCCGGCAATCGTCCGCGAGGTGCACACCGCCCGAGGTCAGACCGCCTGCGCCACCTGCGGAGCGTGCTCCTCGACCGGTGGCTGCAAGGCGTCGCCACGTCCGGTCCCCAGCAGCTGGTTCCGCTCGGCCTCGCTGAGCCCACCCCAGACCCCGTACGGCTCCCGCACCGCCAGCGCGTGCTGGCGGCACGGCTCCACGACCGGGCACGCCGCACAGATCGCTTTCGCCGCCGACTCGCGCCGCGCTCGGGAGGGGCCGCGCTCGTTGTCGGGGTGGAAAAACAGTGCGCTGTCCAGCCCGCGACACGAGCCATGGAGCTGCCAGTCCCATAGCTCGGTGGTCGGCCCGGGTAGGCGGCGGACGTCAGCCATGGGTCCTCCAAAAGCAAGTGCGCTGAATCGACGGCGAGGGGCCCCGGACCGCTCCGCACGAGTGGGCGGGACGATCCTGCAATGCCCCTGGTGGGCGGTGGGAAACGCTGCAGAGCCAACTTCTGCATCGATTGTGCGTCGAAAGAACTCTCCGTGACACGGGCTGCGTCGATTGGGCTTCCGACGGAGTCGGCGGTAACGGTGCGTACCGGCGTTGCGGCGACCTTCTTCCACGATCCCCGGCGGCCGCGCTGGTTGCCCCCGTCTTCGCTCGTCGGTCCGCTCGGCGCGCCCAGGCCCCGCCGCTCGTGGCCTTTGCCGCGGGTGAGCGTGGTTTCCCGAAGATCCGTGTTGGCGGGTGCTCCCGAGAGGTGGCCTTCCCGAAAATGCCTCCGCGCTGCTTTGCCCCCCGTGCCCGGGCCCCGCGCCCGCGCTCTGCGCCCGGGCCCGC